>JAHFQX010000057.1 GCA_023259135.1 Betaproteobacteria bacterium
TGGAGGCCCTGTGCCAGGCCCTGCGGCAGGGCGAACTGGATTACCGCGAGGCCGCCCTGCGCGCCCTCGCTATCGCGGCGGCCGATCAGGAATGAGCGTTTGGCATCCGGGACTGGGCCGCAGCGCGGCGGCGGGCGGCGAGGCGAAGAGATTGCTTGAAAGTCATATTTAAAGTCTATTTTTTGATCTATATCAAGTGATTTTCCCCCCCATGGGCTTAATTTGCTATCCCATGGGTGCGGGGATGCCGATGGTCTTCATCGGGCCGCCCCGCCGCCGAATCACCCAGCGATCAAGGAGAGCAGCCATGAGCAATACCAACGAAGCCACCCCTCCGGAGAGAATCCCGGTCATGCAGCATATCCTGGACAACCCGTTCCTGCTGTTGTTCCTGGGCGTCGCCATGCCGACGGTGTTTTACATCGTGTGGGGCGTGATGGAAATCGTCACCATCCCCGTCGCCAAATAGCCACAAATAGCAAATAGAAACAGGAGAAAAATCCCATGAGCGCCATACTGCCCCCGGAGAGCCGGGTTTGGTGGAAGCAGCCGGTGGACCGGGTGGAGGGAATGTGGATTGCCCTCGCCCTGATCTGGTCCCTCATCATGTTTTTCATGATGCCGTATTGGCACGTGTTCGGTAAGCAGAACCTGTCCAACGAGGCCTACCGGACCACGCCGGAGGCCTTCAGCGCCAAGGCCCAGGCCATGGTGGACCAGTACACGGTGCGCACCGAGACCGAGCAGAAGATTCCGGTGGTGCGGCCGCCGGCGGGCAGCGATGTTTATCTCATCTCCCGGTTGTGGCAATGGTGGCCGATCCTGGAACTGGAAGCCGGCAAGAGCTATCGCCTGCACCTGACCTCCATGGATTATCTCCACTCCTTCTCGCTGCAGCCGGAGAACCTGAATCTGCAAGTGATACCGGGTTACGAGGGAGTGGTGACCATCACTCCTACCCGGGCGGGGAAGTATTCGGTGGTGTGCAACGAATATTGCGGGCTGGGCCATCACACCATGGTGAGTAGCCTGTACGTGGTCAACAAATAAGGGGGCTGGGATGAATACCTTGTTTCGCACCTGTCCGCAGTCCGGTTTGCAATTCGACAAGACCGCGGAGACCTTAATGAAGGCCAACGCCGTGGCTGGCGTGGTGTTCCTGCTGGTGGGCGGCATTCTGGCGCTGCTGGTCACCCTGACCCGCTGGCCGGCGGTGCATCTGCTGCCGGCGGACACGTTCTATATGACCCTCACCGCCCACGGCATCGACATGCTGATCTTCTGGATCATCTTCTTCGAGATCGCGGTGCTGTATTTCTGCTCTTCCACGCTGCTGCGCTGCCGGCTGGCTACCCCGCGCCTGGCTTGGCTGGCCTTCGCGCTGATGCTGATCGGGTCGGTGACCGCCAACGTGGCGATATTCCGGGGGGATTCCAGCGTGATGATGACCTCCTACGCGCCGATGCAGGCCCATCCAGCCTTCTATCTGGGGCTGATCCTGTTCGCGGTGGGGGCGCTGGTGAGCTGCTTCATCTTCCTCGGCACCCTGGTGATCGCCAAGGCGGAGAACACTTACGAAGGCTCGATTCCGCTGGTGACGTTCGGTGCGCTGACCGCGTGCATCATCGCGGTGTTCACCATCGCCTCGGGGGCCATCATCCTGATCCCAACCTTCCTGTGGTCGGTGGGCCTCATCTCCCATATCGATCCCTTGATGTACAAGACGGTATGGTGGGCGTTCGGCCACTCGTCCCAGCAGATCAACGTGTCGGCCCACGTGGCGGTGTGGTACGCCATCGCCGCCATCGCGTTCGGCGCCAAGCCCATGTCGGAGAAAGTGAGCCGCACCGCGTTCCTGCTTTACATCCTGTTCTTGCAATTGGCCTCGGCCCACCATCTGCTGACAGATCCGGGCATCAGTTCGGAGTGGAAGATATTCAACACCAGCTACGCCATGTATCTGGCGGTGCTGGCCAGCATGGTCCACGGCCTGACGGTGCCTGGCTCGGTGGAGGTGGCGCAGCGCAAGAAAGGCTTCAACAAGGGCTTGTTCGAGTGGCTGCGCAAGGCGCCGTGGGGCAACCCGGTGTTTTCCGGGATGTTCATTTCCCTGATCGGGTTCGGTTTCCTGGGGGGCATTTCCGGAGTGATGATGGGGACCGAGCAGCTCAATCTGATCGTCCACAACACGCTGTACGTACCGGGGCACTTCCATGCCACGGTGGTGGTGGGCACGACCCTGGCGTTCATGGCCCTGACCTATTTCCTGATTCCGGTACTGTTCCGCAGAGAGGTCATCCTGCCGGGATTGGCCAAGTGGCAGCCGTATCTGTTCGGCATCGGCATGGGCGCGTTCTCGCTGTTCATGATGGGAGCGGGGACCTTGGGCGTGTCGCGGCGCCACTGGGATATTGCCTTCGCGGGGTCGCCCATGGCCTACGAATATCCGGCCACGGCCTATCTGCTGCTGGGATTGATGGCGGTGTCCGGCTTGGTGGCGATGGTTGGCGGCGCGGCCTATCTGCTGATCACCGTGGGCTCGCTGCTGTGGGGCAAGAAGCTGGAGCCGGTGAGCTATCGGAAAGAGACGGTGCCGCTACGGCTCGCTCCGGGGGCTCCCGCCATCGAGGCCCATGGCGGGGTAGGAGTGGGGGGCTTCGCGGCGCCTGGCACCTTCGTGTTGGCCCTGGTGTTCCTGGTGTCCTTCGTGCTGTACTACTTCATCAACTGGAAGTATTTGTCCCAGACCTGGGGCTTGAGCTGAGGGCTTGCTGAACGGAAAGCGAAGGAAAGCCGATGAACGCCGCGCTCCGACAATTCGGCAATCTGTTCAAGCTGCGGATCGGGGTGGTCATCAGCCTGACGGCCTTGGGGGGCGTGGCAATGGCGCCAGGGCCGATTCCCGAGGTTTGGCGGATCGCGGTCTTGGCTCTGGCGGTGTTGGGGGCTTCGGCGGCGGCCGGAGCTTTCAACCAATATGCCGAGCGGGATCTGGATGCCCGCATGGCCCGGACCCAAGGCCGCCCCTTCGTCACCGGAATTTTGATCCGCGGCCACCGCTGGCTCTGGATCATCGCCGGAATGCTGGCCGTGTCGGTAGTCGCGGCGGCCACCGCGTTGAACTTCTGGGTGGCCTTGCATGTGTTCCTCGGGGCGTTCTTTTACGGTGTCGTCTATACCCTGTGGCTGAAGCGCCGCACTTCGTGGAATATCGTCATCGGCGGCCTGGCCGGAAGTTTCGCGGTGCTGGCCGGAGCGGCGGCGGTGGACCCGGCTTTGTCCATGCAACCCGTGCTGCTCGCCTTGGTGCTATTCCTCTGGACGCCTTCCCATTTTTGGAGCCTGGCCATCGCCTACCGGGACGACTACGCCGCCGCGGGGGTGCCCATGTTGCCGGTGGAACTCGGCAACGCCAGAGCCGCCCGAGTGGTGCTGGGCAACACCGTTGCGCTGGTGGCGGTGTCCTTGTTGCCGCTGTTGTTCGGCGCCGGCTGGCTGTACGGCCTCGGCGCGACGGTGGGCGGCGGCTATTTCCTGGCCAAGGCCGGCCGGCTCGTCCGGCAACCCAGCCGAGCCAACGCCATGGCCAGTTTCTTCGCTTCCATGACCCAGTTGGGCCTGCTGCTGATCGCCGCCATGGTAGAGCGGGCCTTGGCCCTCTGAAGTACCCGTCTTCCGAACCGCAAAAGCCCCCATCATGTTGCGCTGGGGAATCCTGCTGCTCGCCCTGGGGGGGATGGTGCCGGCGGCGGCGAAAAACCCGGCTCCCCCCGCTGCTTCGAGCGGGACCGCCGTTGCCGGAGCATCGGCCGTCAGCCCCCTGGACCCCAATATCGTCTTGGCGCGTAGCCAGGCGGTGGTGGGCGGGACCGTCAAGGACACCCTGCTCATCGACCGAAACCACCGGCCGATGCCCCTTTCCCGCTACCGGGGCAAGCCGCTGTTGGTGAGCTTCATCTACACCGGCTGTTTCCAGGCATGTCCGGTTTCCACGCGGGGATTGCTGCAAGCGGTGCGGGAGGCCCGGCGGACCTTGGGGCCCGGCAAGTTCGCGGTGTTGAGCGTGGGCTTCAACGTGCCCTTCGATACCCCGCAAGCGCTGGCCGCCTTCGCCCGGCAGCACGGCGCGGATTTTCCCGATTGGGAATTCGCCACCGCCGATGCCGCCACGATCCGGGACCTGACTCGCAGCTTGGGTTTCAGTTACGTTGCCACTCCCAAGGGCTTCGATCATATTTCCCAAGTGACCGTGCTGGACGCTTCGGGCCGGATCTACCGGCAGATTTACGGCGATACTCCTCCGGTCCAGGAGGTGGGAGCCGCGCTGAAAGATTTGCTGCTGGGCGCGCCCAGCCCCACCCCCGGCCTGAGCGATTTGTGGGAGCGGGTGCGGCTGCTGTGCACAGTGTACGATTCCCGTTCCGGCCGCTATCGGCTCGATTACTCCCTGTTCCTGGAAATCGCCATCGGCGCGATCATCTTGTTCGCCGTTTCCTTCAGCCTGTTCAAAGAGTGGCGGCGGCAACGCCAGCTGCCCCGCAGTTGACGTAAATCAATTTGCCCTGAGCGCGGGTTGTTTAGCATCGGTCCTGTTGCGGCTGTTCTGGAATGGCCGCGCAACGGGAGCGGGTGACGATGGTGCGGGAACAGGCGCTCAAAGCGCTGCAAAGAGTGGAGCAAGGTTTCGACCGGCTGTTCGGCGCGAGTCTGAATCCGTGGCGGCAATTGGGGGCGTTGAGCTTCTTGTTTTTCTGGGTGGTGGCGGGAACCGGGCTGGTTCTGTTCATCTTCTTCGACACCAGCCTGACCGGCGCCCACCGTTCCGTCGAGGCGTTGACCCGGCAGTGGTATTGGGGTGGGCTGATGCGCAGCCTGCATCGCTACGCTTCCGACGCCATGGTGTTGACCATGGTGCTGCACTTGTTGCGGGAATTCCTGTACGGCCGCTACCGGGGGGTGCGCTGGTTCTCTTGGATCACCGGAGTGCCGCTGTTGTGGCTGGTGTTCGCCTCGGGGATCAACGGCTATTGGCTGGTGTGGGATCAACTGGCCCATTTCATCGCCGTGGGGACCGCGGAATGGCTGGATTGGCTGCCGCTGTTCGGCGGGGTGATGATTCGCAATTTCCTCACCCCCGAGAGCCTGAGCGACCGCTTTTTTTCCTTGTTGGTGTTCTTGCACGTGGGGATCCCGCTCATCCTGCTGCTGATGATGTGGGTCCACATCCAGCGCATCAGCCGTCCCAAGACCAATCCGCCGCGACTGTTGGCCGGCGGGACGCTGGCCATGCTGCTGGTCCTGAGCCTCGCGCTGCCGGCCCAAAGCCAGCTTCCCGCTGATCCCTTGCACCTTCCGGAAGTATTGCAACTCGACTGGTTTTATCTCTATGCGTTCCCGCTGCTGTACACGCTTTCTCCCGGTGGTTTGTGGGGATTGGCGGCTGCGGGCACCGCCCTGCTCGGGGTGCTGCCGTGGGTGGGGCGTCGTCCCCCGCAGCCAGTGGCCGAAGTGCATCTTGAATCCTGCAACGGCTGCGGCCGCTGCTTCGAGGATTGCCCCTACGCGGCGGTGGTGATGCAGCCCCGAGCCGACGGCCGGCCATTCCAATTACAGCCGGTGGTGAATGCCGACCTGTGCGCGGCCTGCGGCATCTGCGCCGGGGCCTGCCCGTCCTCCACGCCGTTCCGCAGCGTGGCAAGTTTGGCAACCGGCATCGACATGCCGCAAATGCCCATCGACGATCTGCGGGAGCGTCTGGAACAGGCGCTGCCCCGCCTCGCCGGCGAAGCCAAGGTGGTGGCATGGGGCTGCCGTCACGGGGTCCGCGCCGAAGACCTGGCCGAGCCGGGGGTGGCGGGCTTCGATCTGCTGTGCGCCGGGATGCTGCCGCCGTCCTTCGTGGAATACGCGGTGCGCCACGGCGCCGACGGCGTGCTGCTGGTGGGCTGCGCCGGGGGCGATTGCGAATTCCGGCTCGGCTGCCGCTGGACCGAGGAGCGCATGGCGGCCCAGCGGGAGCCCCATTTGCGCGGCACGGTCCCGGCGGAGCGGGTGCGCATCGCCTGGGTGAACGATGCCGGCGAGTTGCGGGCCGAACTGGCGGCGTTCCGGGAGCGGCTCAAAACTTTGCAAAACGCTTCCCGCAGCATCGCAGAACCCATTGTCATTCGCCGGGAGCGCCGCCATGGCTAGGCTGTGGCGCATCGCGCTGCAAGCCGTTTGCTACGCGGCCTGCGCCGGACTGATCGGTTATTTTTCCCTGTTGCCGTCCTATCGCCCGCTGCCCGCCGGGCAGGCCATGGTGAAGCTCACCATCCGCCATGCCGGACAGCCGGTGGCGGAGTGCCGGCAGCGCAGCCCCGCCGAGCTGGCGGCGCTGCCTCCCAACATGCGAGTGGCGACGCAGTGCGCCAGGGAGCGATCTCCGGTCACGGTGCGGCTGGAATGGGACGGCGCGCCGCTCTATCAAGCGGTGCTGCCGCCATCCGGCCTGTCCGGAGATGGGGCGGCCAGCGACTACCGGCGTTTCGTCGTGCCCGCCGGGATGCACCGGCTGCGAGCCGAATTAGCGGATAGTGTGCGGGAGCCGCGCCGGGTTGATCGGCTGGCCGAGGAGGTGCGTTTGGAACCGGGCCGGGTGCTGGTGGTGGATTATCGAGGGGAGCAGGGAGGCTGGGTGTTCCGATGAACAAACAACGGGTCTCGACGACCAAAGGAAGTCCCCGTGGGACGACCAAAGAAAGTCCCTGGGGAACGGCCGGAGCACTGCGCCTATCCTGGGCCCGGCGGCTGCCGGAATGGCGCTACGCGCTGCCTTTGCCGGACCGGGCGCGTTGCCGGTTGGCAACCGGATGGCTGGCGGTGGGCGTGGCGGCGGTGGCTTTGTCCGGGCTGTTTTCCCTGCTGCTGGTGGCGGCCCGCACTCCCTACGTGAACCGCCTGTTGCCCATGGCGGATTTTTTCCATGCGGCCTTGGTGGTGCACGTGGATCTGTCGGTGCTGGTGTGGTTCCTGGCTTTCGGCGGAATGCTGTGGAGCCTCAACTGCGTTTCCAGGGGATTGGCGTGGGGCTGGGCGGCCCTGGTCATGGCGGCGGCGGGAGCCCTGGTCATGGCGGCGGCGCCATTCGTGGCGGGGGAGCCTCCGGTGATGAGCAATTACGTGCCGGTGTTGGATGGGCCGATGTTTCTCGCCGGGCTGGTGGCGGTGGGAGTGGGGACTCTGGTGGCGGTGGCGCGGGCTCTGGCGGCGGTCCCGGCGGTGGGGGTGGCGCTGGACGAGGCCGGGGCGCTGCGCTTCGGGCTCAACGCCGCCGCCGTCGCGGCCGCGGTGGCGGCCCTGGCCTTCGCCGGATCCTGGTGGGATGTTCCCGCCACGCTGAGCGGCAAAGCCTATTACGAGTTGCTGTTCTGGGGCGGCGGGCACGTGCTCCAGTTCACCTACACGCTGCTGATGCTGGTGGCCTGGCTGTGGCTGGCCGGGGCGGGGGGCGTCGGCTTGTCCTTGAGCCCCCGGACGGCGGTGCTGCTGCTGGCTTTGGGATTGGCCATGGCGTTCGCGGTGCCGGTGATTTACCTCGCCTACCCGGTGACCGCGCCGGAACACCATCGGCTGCTGGTGTGGGTCATGCAGTTCGGCGGCGGGCTGGCCATTCCGCCCTTCGTGCTGGCGGTGGCGGTGGGCTTGTGGCGGGCCGCTCCGGCCTGCCCCGAGCAGCGGCCGTTGCGCGCCAGCCTGGTCAGCTCCCTGATATTGTTCGGCGTGGGCGGGTTCATCGGCTTCCTCATCTCCGGCAGCGATGTCCGCATTCCGGCCCATTACCACGGCTGCATCGTCGGCGTGACGCTGGCCTTCATGGGGCTCACTTACCATCTGCTGGACTGGCTGTCCCTGGGGCGGGTGCCGGTCCGGCTGGCCACCATCCAGCCCTATGTGTACGGAGCCGGGCAGTTGCTGCACATCCTGGGCCTGCTGTGGTCCGGCGGCTACGGGGTGCAGCGCAAGGTAGCCGGCAGCGCCCAAGTGCTGGACAACGTCCAGCAGGTGCTGGGAATGGGCTTGATGGGGCTCGGCGGGCTGGTGGCGATCATGGGAGGAATGCTGTTTCTGCTGGCGGTGGTGTGGGCGGTGGCTCGCCGGGAGACAGGCCGTGGCGGATAATAAACGGGGGTGCAGATCCTCTGATTTCGCTTTGCGACCCGACGCGCTGCCCCTGCGCTGGATTGTGCCGGAATACCGGCCCCCTCCTCAGTAAGGCGCTGTTCTTAGCGCCCAATGCCCTCAATCGCATCGACCACCAGGCTGGTGCCAATGGCGATTAAAAGAATGTCGGAGTCCACCCGCACATAACGATAGTCGGGGGGCGGTGCGGGCAGTCTGACCCAGAGATCACGGGGCAGGGCGTAGTACCGCAGATCCTTGGGGAGCGGATGGCCTAGAGCCCATTTCTTCGCCTGGCCCGGGGGCAGGCAACCATTGTTTTTCTTGGCTAACCCCGGCGGACAGTTGCCGGCGCGAAAGCGGGGGCGGTAATAGTCATAGACGATATGTCGATGACTATCGCTGAAGTGCAACTCCTCGGAACCGCGGTGGTCGTCATGGCGATGCTGCCACTCTTTTTCATGCATGCCGTCTTTGACCCTGCCGGGTTTATCCGGCATTGCCGGAGCGGACACAACGAGCGCAGCCAAAGCAAGGGTGGCAAGGCAAAGGCGGGAGGTCATTCGTCTGGTCATGATTGGCATTAGCGAGTGGGGGATTGCCTGTCGATCAGCCGGGTTCTTTCGTTGACATCTTTCTCGAACCAAAGCGCAAGCCAAAAGGGATAGAGGCTCTAGCGAAGATGTGGTTATGCCCCACTACTGTTCAGAGACAGAAGAAAATGAATGGGGTCAGTTCGGTTTGACCCCATTCATTCCCGTCAGTGGGATTTGCCTTTGGCTTTGCCCTTGGCCTTGAGGGACGTTTCCATGTTGGCGTCCCTTTCCAGGCTTGAGGCATGGGCCAGGCCTCGGCTACTCATCCGCTCTCTGGCGCGGTCCAGCCCGACGGTGGCGCCGACGTTACCCTGGGCGTTCTGGTTCGCGGCTCCCTGTGCGCTCATACGCTGATTGGCCAGGTCCAGACCCGCGCTCCCCGTGGTTGAGCCCTGGGCTTGGCCGCCGATACTGGCCGAGACCGGGCCCTGCGCTTGAATCGCGGTAGCGGTGGAGGCGCCTGCCGAAAGACCCGCGCCGGCGCCGATGCTCACCGGAGGTCCAGCGGCTATGGCTGCGGCACTGATGCCCAATCCGGCGGCCCATACCAACGACCGCAACGGTCCGGATCCAATTCCAATTCTTGCTTTCATAGGATGCTCCTTAAATCTCAAGTCAAGTTGAGTCAAATATAGACCGCAACAGCGCGACCGTAGTCCCACTAGAGCATTGCCCGTGCCATGCTGGTTTTACCAATAACTTCAAGAGACTATCTATTTTCTCGAAGTGCCGACTGTCGCCCACCGGCGACGTCGGCATTGGGGCGGAATATAGACAACAGCGATTTCAGGGATTTAGCATGTCGCCGGCCAACGACGTTGCGAGGAGAGATGCTTTTGTGGCTACTCGTCGGATGGATTCCGCTCCAGGGGATGGTCGAAATCGGGGGCGGCGGGAATCAGGGAGCGAGTCATGCAGGCAACCCAGCCCCAACTACATCCGCCACTCGACGTACGAATAGATGTAGTTCGATCCGCCATTCACGTTCCCGAGCAGGCGCGAGGTGCCGAAAATCCCCGAGCGGTGCGACACGCCCAGGCCGAGATAGGTGTCGCGCATGGACCTTGCGCCCATCAGATCGCCAAGGCTGACGTCGATGCTCGGATCGAGGTAGTTAAGCAGCCTTGAACTGCTGCGTCCGCGCGCCAACTGGTCGCGCATTTCGACGAAGGGCACGCGCTGCGCATACGAGATGCCGGCGCCGAAGCCCAGGCGGGTACGCACCCGCTCGCTCCACGGAAATCCGTAGTAATAAGCTTTCATATAGGCGTTGAGTTGCCAGGAGTCTTCCTGCAGGCCACGCTCGTTGTGATGCAGGATGCCGAGGTAGCCGACGAAATCCAGCGGCCAGCCGTTAAGACGCTCGATGAAGGGGCGCCCCAGTTCAATCGAGGTAACGCGTGTCTGGTCTACGGTGCCGGTCGAAAAGCATTGAAGCAGCATTATCTTGGCTACATCGCAATCGGTCGACTTGCCGTGAAGCACCTTGACGATCAGCGGCCGGCCTTCGGGCCAGGCGTCATGGTCCGGTGAAAAGTCGTAGGCCAGGCCGAGCAGCCCGGCAAGCTGTGTGCGGTCCTCGACGATAGGACTTGCGCGTACGCCCGACGACAGGCGCTTGGCCGATACGCCGCCGATCAGCCGCCAGCGTTCGGAGAGCCGGTACACCGCGGACAGCCCGAACTCGGCATTGACGCCGCTGCCCGGCGCGTACGCAGGGCGCGTCGCCGTAGCTTCGGATGGACGCACTCCATAGTAGTAATCGTTCAGGTTGGCATCGCGCGCGGCCAGCGAAAACTGCGGTTGCAACCGCAGGTTGTCGATCGCCCAGTCGTAGCGGTAGCCGACCCGGACTTCGGTGCCGTTCGATCCGCCGGCGGCGTCGCGCAGCACTTCGCCAAAAAGCGTGCCCCACGGCTTGCGCTGCTGATAGCCAAGGCCCAGATCGACTCCCGGGCCGCGATTGGCCATGCCAGCCAGGCTCGCCGGGATGCGGTCGTAGGGGAAGCCCTCGAAACGATATCCTAGGAACACGTCTAGGCGCGAGCCAGGCGCTTCATTGAGTTTGAGGCCGATGCGATAGGCCTCAAGGAAGACCCGCTCGCCTTCATACACATAGATCGGAACGAAGTCGTTGCGCATGCCTCCGCCACGATAGGGTGAGTTCTCGAAACGCATGGCAAAACCCAATCCCGCCCCGCCTGTTCCCGCAGGCAAGGTCGCTGCCACGATGGGTGGATCGTCGCCTGCTGCCGCAGCCGCGCACCCTGAGAGAAGGGATAAGCACAGGGTCAGAGCCGCAGGGGCCAGTGCCGGATAACCAGAATTCATTGCTTCAAGCCCCGCCACGCCATGTCGCCGAGTTCTAGGCGTAAAGCCGCCGCGCTTACTTGACCCGTATGTCGTTCTTGACGGATTTCACGCCCTTGACGCCGTGCGCCACCTCGACGGCCTTGTTCGCCGCGGTCTGCGAACTCACGAAGCCGCTCAATTGAACCTCGCCTTTGAAAGTCCATGAGCGCCAGAAACTCCGCCTTGCGCCTCGCCCGCGCATGCTTCTCGAAACCCGTTCCTGCCGCCAGCGTCATCTGTTTCATCACTTCCGTCCTCCTGTTCGATACCTTTCGTCTGATAGCATGACAAAAAAATCGTTCACGGCGAGGGGGACTTTTTCAGTGTTTCCCTAAGCGCAAAAAACGTACCATCATGCCACCTGAAACCGAGACGCTATTTATGCAATCTCGCACATAAATCGGACAAACTCCAGTTCCAGCCTTTTCCAAAATGTGAATCGCCCCGGGAATGCCGGAGACTCCAATTCTTGAGAGGATGGAGTGCGCATTCCACGGAAATCGGCCGGGCATTCCATCTGAAGCCGGCCACCCAGTCCATCTGAATTCGGCCACTCGGAGCGAAGCGACGCAAGGGGTGGATGGTATTTACTCCTGATCGATCTCCTTCGTCAATTTCGGCCTGAGTTTTCGCAGGGATTCGCCGGCCAGATTCAGTTGATGAGCGTGATGGACGAGGCGATCGAGGATGGCGTCGGCCAGTGTCGGATCGCCCAGAGCATCATGCCAGGTGGCCACGGGCAACTGGCTGGTGATGATGGTGGAGCGGTTCTGGTAACGCTCATCCAGTATTTCCAACAAATCGCGCCGGCGTTCATCGTCCAGCATGGCGAGCCCCCAGTCATCCAGGATCAGGACGTCGACCTTGGCGAAGCTCGCCAAGAGCTTCGGGTAGCGGCCGTCACCGCGGGCGATGGCCAGGTCTTCAAATAATCGCGGCAGGCGCTGGTACAGCGCCGTCCTTCCTTGCCGGCAGCCTGCATTGGCCAAGGCACACGCCAGATAGGTCTTGCCGACCCCGGTGGGGCCGGTGATGAGGATGTTCTGGTGACCATTGACCCACTCCCCGCCGAGCAGGCGGCGGAACAGGGGTTTGTCCAGGCCACGGGGATGCCGGTAGTCGATGTCCTCGGCCACGGCGGGTTGCTTGAGGCGGGCCCGGCGCAAGCGGCTCGCGGTCTGCCGGTTCTGGCGCTCGATGCGTTCGCGGTCGACCAGAAGACCCAGGCGTTCCTCGAAGGTGAGGGACTGGAGATCCGGCTGATGTGCCTGCTCCGCCAGGGCGCGGGCCATGCCAAACAGGCGCAGCTGGGTCAGGGTGTCATGGGTGGGGTGATTGAGCATGGGTTCTCCTGTCAGTGGTCATACTCGGCCCCGCGCACGTTGGCGTGGTCGAGGGGAAGGTTGGCCTGGGCAGCCTTGCGGGTCTGGCGGTCCAGGCCGTTCTTGAGGATCGAATCGATGCTGCGCCAGGTCACGGCGTGGATACGGAAGGCACGCTCGCAAGCGGCCTCCAGCCGATCACCGCCGTAGGTCTTGGCCAGACGCAGGATGCCCAGTGCCGCACGGTAGCCCTGCTGGGGGTGGGCCCGTGAACGCAGGAGGTGATCGATAGCAGCCTGGGTATGAGGTCCGACCCTGGCGCCCCAGTCGAGAAAGCGCTGGGTATTCCAGCCGGCCACCTTCTGGTGGGCGGGTGCCAGGTGTTCGTCAAGGGTGGTATGCCGACCCTTGGCAAAGGAGCGGGCATGACTGGCGACGCGCTCCCCCTTTTTGAAGATCTCGACCGTGCTGGCGGTATAGCGGGCGTCGAGCTTCTGCCGGGCATAGCGGTAGGGGACGGAGTAATAGTGGCCCGTGATCTCGACGTGGTAGTCGATGCCGGCGGTGACGATCTTCCATTCGGCGAATTCATAGCGGGTGGCTGGCAGCGGCTTGAGGG
>JAHFQX010000082.1 GCA_023259135.1 Betaproteobacteria bacterium
ACAAATGTAAATACGGAATTTGATGTAATCCTGAACGAGATTTCCAGGGTCTTCCATTGTGTTGAAAGTTCCTCGGTCGATCCGGGCACATTGCTCAGTGACACCCTCGGATACTTCAATTTCTTTCTGGCAGGCCGCGCATTGCATGGTGAGGTTCCCTTTTAAAATGCCGGTCTCATCCCCGGCCGCCACTTCTTTACTTGTCGATTGCAGGCCAATGAAGCTGCAACCCTGGTCACGGCTTCTGATGGGTCAGAAAACCCGCCGCCCTATGTATTAATGCCGCCCGCTACTCGCCTGAAATGGTCCAAACAGATTAGGTTTTCACGGGCGGCGATTCTTCTTCCGATTTTAAAATGCCGCCCGCTACTAACCAGCCTCCGGAGGCTCCATGGTCCAGCGTTCGCGGGCGGCGATCCCGGCCACCCCTGATTTGTCCTTGGTCACGTCTCACCAAGTGCGTGCAGGGGTGGCTATCGTCCATCCATTAAATCCATGTCCCGATCCCCGGCCCGTGACGCCTCGTCCTCGTTGCGTTCCCAGGGTTCTTGCTCCCAGCCGCATTGGGGACAGCATTCCCCTTCCAATGGGGAGCTACACTGGGGGCATTGATCGCTTTCTTGGCTCATGACCACGTAAATCCTTTGGGCAAAAACGCCACTGCTTGCCTTGCAAAACCACCATCGCTATTTTCAATTTCAAATGGCTTGAACCAACCGCAGTTGTCGCAACACGGCCGCCCGGTGGCACTTTCATGAAGCGGCTTGTGGTCGCAACGAGGGCAGCGATCACTTTCCCCTGGTGGGCACCGATTATTTTCTTGGTTCATGATTTTTTTCTTGGCCTTTTTTCACTAAATACTCCAGGATGGCCCGGCGGATTATCTCGGCTTGGCTTATGTCGTCTCGCTTCGACAACCACCCCACTTGCCGGAGAAGCGGTTTTGGCAAATACAAATTAAATCTTATCATGACCACATTAGACACAAGCAAGCATAAGTTGTCAAGGTTGGTTGTCAAATAAAAGCGGAATTATTTCTCCTCGACAATTCCCCGAAGCCATATAACGGCATTGTTGCAGTCCACCATTTTGAGAAAATAATCCCCTTGGCGTTCTATTTCCAAGACGTGCAGGGCTTCTGCCGCTGCCTCTTGGTTTTTCTGGAGTTTAATCAACAACTCCTTGGCCAAGTCGCTCCACCATTCTTCATAGCGGTCTAAATTCACCGCCTCTTGGTAGGAGCGGCCCAAGATGGCTTCGCCTGTCTCAAGTAATTTTTTCCAGTTCATTGATATGCCTCTAGGTCGTGGGCGAAAAAATCATCGGTCCGGACCACAATACTCTATTATTTTCCCTTCTTCCCCTAGCCGGATCACCACATCTTGTCGCCTTAGATCCTTCCGGTGGCCGAATTTTCGGGCGGCTGCTTCCCGCGCCGCCGGAAAGTCCTCATAGGTTCCTATAAACGTCACTTGTGCCCCTGGGGTTTCGGGGGCGTGCAAACTTAACTTCTTCATTTTTCGCTTCTCCATTCCCCGGCAGGGCCGGGGGACCCGCCGCTGGTTGCGGCTACCATCCCGATCTCTCAATGATTTGTTTAATTTATGGGCCTCGGGTCTCGCCCGGGGACCAAAGCGATGGTACGGCCGGTGCGATCTAGGATGTAGGCCGGATCGTCGCCGTCATAACTGCCGCCATCCGGCACGGCCTCGTATGCCTCGGCCACCCACGTCGGGCCGGCATAGTCACTTACGAGCGGCTCGACCAGGCGAACATCCGATTCGCGATAGGTTCGGCCTGTTTTGCTGCGGTACATTTTTCTTTCTCCTTGCCCCCTTGCGGGGGCATTAAAGGTTTTACTTAACCCACTCGACACAATTAACTATACCCCTAGGGGAATAGTTTGTCAATAGGTATTTCCATTATTTTCCCATAAATTTTAAGTGCTTTAAGAATAAGGATTTAGGCTGATTTTTTGGGGCGGCCGCTGGGCCAGCGTCGGAATTTGTGTAGTTCCTGCGGGTCGATCAGGTGATCGCGGCAGCCTTCCAAGAGCAACGCCGGCAGCCGCCCGGCCTTGATCAAGGCCCGCACCCGCCGGGTAGACACCCGGAGTTTAATTGCCACTTGCTTGGTCGTTAAAAGAGATTTACTCATGCCGATAGTATACCGCATGGGGATGAAAAGTCAACTCCATCGTACCCCGGTTTGATCGGCTACCATCGGTTGCACGTCTTCGCGGAAGGTGGTTTCCTCAAAATATCCTGATACGTCGTTTTGCTTTGAAAAGCCGATTACCACCGAACCCAACGCCACGCGCCAAAACATGGAATTTTCCGAGAAGGCAATTTCCAAATCCGCCGTTCCCGGCTCCCGGCATTGCAGCACGCTTAGGAACACCCCCGAAGAGTCGGTTACCTCCAATCGCCAACCGCGATAAGGAGAGTTGGTAGCTAATTCTGGGTTGACAACTACGGCAGATTGCACAGCATCCACAGGTAACAATGACCTTACCCTTAGCTTGCTTTGCACTTCCAAGCTCTCCCTGCCGTGCAACAGCCATTTTCGTTCGGTGTTCGGATTCATGGTCTCAATCCGATCCAAAATCACCAGTGTTTCCAGTGCTCGAATAAATACAAACTCCCGTTGCACCTTCACCGCTTCCGGGTTGTCCGGATGAGCCTCGCTGACCTCTTCGGGTCGCACGCGATAAATCGGGGTTAGATCGACCGCAGCATAGGCAAAATCAGCGTGGGATTGCAACCGGAGTACGATTGGCTGGCCCACCGCCTTCGAAGCGCCCACGGGGCCTTTTCCATCAACTAAAAGGCAATTGTGATGGTCCGGGAGATACACGCCAGAGCCGGTCGAGGGGTCATCCCGGTAACCGGTCGCTTCCTTGCTCAACCAGCCGTTCTTGAAAATCTGGAAGCTGCCGGGGTCGCGGTGGCCATGACCAGGGGAGTCGCAAGTACCCAACTGGAGAAGGATCACAGTGGAGTCATCTGACCACTTGTTGCGACAAAATAGCCAGCTGGGGCCAGGGGCATAATAGTCAAGTGGAAGTGTTTCGATCATTTTGCTTTCTCCTTTTCTACCCCTAGTGCGTTTAATAATTGCCGGATGTCGCCGCGAGTTTTGTAGTGCTTTGTTGAACCGGAAATCATGACACTTTCCAAGTGAATCCATACCAGAATTAAGTAGCCTAAATTAAGGCATAAAACTCCATTGGCGTTTTCGGAAAATCCAATAGATCGAAGCCATGCTTCATCAATTGAGACCTCATCAAGTGATATTTCATCGGCAATTGTCTGTTCTAATTCCATCTGC
>JAHFQX010000058.1 GCA_023259135.1 Betaproteobacteria bacterium
TTCGGCGCCTTGCCGTTGGAACGCATGGTGCGGGACGTGCGGATGCTGACCATCACCGGCGGTACCACCCAGACCCAGAAGAATGGGATCGCCAACCATATTTTTCCCAATAAGTAGGGGGTGGCCATGACGGTTCGACTCGAGAAGGAAGGTGGCATAGCCAGGGTGGTGCTGGCTCGCCCGGATCGGCTCAACGCACTGAATAAAGAGATGAAGGATCTTCTCATTCAGTATTTTCAGGACTTGGCTACGGATCACAGCGTCCGGGCCGTGGTGTTGATGGCGGAGGGCCGGGCGTTCTGCGCCGGGTCGGACGTCTCGACGATGAGTGGGTTCGATCCGCTGGCGGGCCGGGAGCGGATCAAGCACGCCCACCAGTTCATCCGCAATATCGCCACCTTGGAAAAGCCGGTCATCGCCGCGGTACGGGGCGCCACGGTGGGCATCGGCTGGAGCCTGGCGTTGGGCTGCGACATCATCCTGGCTTCAGAGACCGCCAAATTCGGTCAAGTGTTCAAAAAGATCGGCCTGGCTCCCGACGGCGGAGCGGTGTTTTTTCTGGCTCAGTACGTGGGAGTGTTGCGGGCCAAGGAATTGGTTATGTCGGCCCGCATGGTGGGAGCCGAAGAAGCATTGAAGTTGGGGCTGGTGACCGAGGCGGTGCCGGATGACAAACTGGAGGCCCGGGCCATGGAGTGGGCCAGGGACTTGGCCGAATCCGCCACCTTTGCCCTGGGGATGGGCAAGCGCATGTTCCACGGCGCTTATGAGCCGAGTCTGGAAACCTATCTGGAGCTGGAATCCCATGTCCAGAATCTGGTGCTGCAGAGCGGAGACCACAAGGAAGGGGTCAGCGCTTTTCTTGAAAAACGCACACCGAAATTCGTGGGACGTTGAAACCGAAAAACCCGGAGGGAGGAACGATGCGGGCGCGATATCGAGGGAGTTGGTTTGGGCTGGGCTTGGGTCTGTTGTTCTTGGCGGCGGGCGCCGGGGCCCAGGATAAAAAACTGGTGCTGCGAGTCGCGGACTCTTTTCCCGCCGGCCACGCGATTCCCGACTATGCCACTAAATACTGGATGGACGCGGTCGCCAAGGCCACGAATCATGCGGTGGAATTTCAATACTACCCGGCCGAGCAATTGGGCAAAGCCAAGGATCTGTTGTCCTTGGCCCTTTCGGGCGTGGCGGATATCGCCTATGTCGGGCCGTCCTACGTTTCTGACAAAATGCCTTTGTCGGCGGTATCGCAACTGCCGGGCAGTTTCACCTCGGCTTGCGCCGGCACCATGGCCTACTGGAAGCTGGCCAAGGATGGCATTCTTAAGCGCGAGGAATTCGCTCCCAACGGCATCCGCCCCTTGTTTGCTTTCGTCGCTCCGCCTTATCAGGTGTTCACCACCAAGCGCAAGGTGGATTCGGCGAAAAGCATGGAAGGCATGAAAATTCGCACCACCGGCGGGGCCATGGACATCATGGTTCGCAAGTTGAAGGCGGTGCCGATCCAAATGGCTCCGCCCGACATGTACGAATCGCTGTCCCGAGGCACCCTGGACGGGGGCGTCTTGGCCGTCACTTCGGTGCTTGCCTACGAATTCGTCCGGGTGATCCGCCACGCCACCATCGGCGAGAATTTCGGCAGTTTCGTCGGCACCTATTCCATCAGCGAGGCGAGGTGGCAGAAACTACCGCTCGACGTTCAGAAAGCCATGCTGGAAGCGGGAGAGGCGACGGTGCAGCGGACCTGCGCCTTGATGGACAAGAACGAAGAGGGCTTGTTCGACAAAATTCGTCAGCAGGGGGTTGCCTTGAACCGTTTTCCGGAAGCGGAGCGCAAGGAACTCGAGCAATTGTTTGCTTCCCTGGCAGGGGAATGGGCGGAGGGCCTGGATAAGCGCGGCAAATCGGGCACTGAAACGCTCAAGGCATTTCGTGCCGCTCTCAAGGAACGCCAGTAAGGCGGGTAGCTATTCCATCGGAGGAGTTTTGTCATGACCTATAAGACCATGCTCTACGAAGTGCGGGACGGGATCGCGGTACTCACGCTGAATCGGCCCGAACAGCGCAATGCCTTGAATGGCGAGATGCGGGAAGATTTTGTCGCATTGCTTCCCAGGATTCGCGGCGACAAGGAAGTGAAGGCTCTGGTGATCACCGGCGCAGGCAACACGTTCTGCAGCGGCGGAGACGTTGGGGATCAGATGAAGTACATGGATAAGCGGACTCCCATGGACAATCGCCAGGTACTGCGGGACCTGAATGCTTGGTTGCCGGAGTTCGTCAATCTGGAGAAGCCGGTGATTGCCGCGGTGGATGGGGCGGCTTTCGGCGCCGGGTTCAACATGGCCTTGGCCTCCGACTTCGTGCTTTGCACCCCACGAGCCAAATTTTGCCAGGTGTTTATACGCATCGGCCTGGTCCCCGACTTTGGCGGGCTGTATCTGCTACCCCGCATCGTCGGCTTGCAGAAAGCCAAGGAACTCATGTATTCGGCCCGGGTGGTGGGCGCCGAGGAGGCCAAGGAATTAGGCATCGTCTATGCCATCCATCCTCCGGAAAAACTGATGGACGCGGCCATGGAACTGGCCGGCCGGTTCCGCCACGCCCCCACCGAGGCTATCGGCATCACCAAGAACCTGCTCAATCAGTCGTTTCATACGGATCAGCGCATGATGGGTGAATTGGAGGCTTTTGCCTCCATGGCCGCCAAATCGGTGTCCTACCATCGGGAAGCGGTGCAGCGCTTCCTGTCCAAGCAGCCCCCGCTGTACGACTGGGATCGCATGAATAAGGAAGGAAAGTAGTTTTCCCGGCTAGGCGCTGCCGGGAAATTCCGGCAGTTGGCTGCGGGGCCCGTTGCGAAAAGAGGAGGAAGTGAAATAGGGAAGATCCGTGCCGGGGCAACCCGAATCGGCGTGATAGCGTGTATTTTGGAGAATTGAATGTCGAAAAGAAAAGCGGTCATCGTGGGGGTGGCGGACGCGCCCCTCAAGGATGGGATGATTCCCGGCGGGGCCTCGCCCCTGGCGGTTCAGGCGCGTTGCGCCAAGGATGCGCTGGCCGAAGCGGGGCTTACGCTGAAGGACGTGGATGGCTTGCTGGTGGCGGGCATGTGGGGCAATCCCGGGCCCGGGATGTTGCCGACGGTCACCCTGTCGGAATACCTGGGAATTCGGCCCCGTTTCTCGGACGGCACCAACATCGGCGGGTCGGCTTTCGAGTTGCATGTCGGTCATGCGGCCCTGGCCATCGAGCAAGGCCTATGCGACGTGGCATTGATCACTTACGGGAGCACTCAGAAATCGGAAAAAAGCCGTAATTTGGCGGGACGTCCGGCGGTGCTGACCATGCAGTATGAAACTCCTTGGGGCATGCCGACTCCCGTGGGGGGTTACGCCTTGGCGGCCCGGCGCCATATGCACGAGTATGGCACTACCCCCGAGCAGTTGGCCTCCGTCGCGGTGGCCACCCGCAAGTGGGCGCAGCTTAATCCGGCGGCCACCATGCGGGCCCCCCTCACGGTGGAAGACGTGCTAAAGAGCACGGCCATCGCCGATCCCCTGCACTTGCTGGATTGCTGCCTGGTAACTGACGGCGGCGGAGCCATCGTCATGACCAACGAGGAACGGGCCCGAGATCTCAAGGCCAAACCCGTCCACATCCTGGGTTTCGGAGAAGGCCAGACCCACTGGACCATCGCCGCCATGCCCGACTTGGCCCGGCTCACCGCCGCTGAGGAAGCCGGCAAACGGGCTTTCGCCATGGCCGGAGTGAAGCATAAGGATATCGATGTCGCTGAATTCTATGACTCCTTTACCATCACCGCGCTGCTCACCCTGGAAGCCTTGGGCTTCTGCGAGCGGGGCGAAGGCGGGGCGTTCTTCGCCAGCGGCCGCACCGCGCCGGGCGGAGATTTTCCGCTCAATACTAACGGCGGCGGCCTTTCTTGCCTGCACCCCGGCATGTATGGCATTTTCTTGCTGATCGAAGCCGTGCGGCAATTGCGCGGGGAATGCGGCGACCGGCAGGTCAAGGACGCGAAGATCGCCCTGTGTCATGGCACCGGCGGCACCTTGTCCAGCGGCGCAACCTGTATTTTGGCGAAGGATTGAACCATGTACGAAAAACCTCTCCCCATCATCGACCCCGACTCCGCTCCTTATTGGAGCGCCACCCAGCAGCATAAATTGGTGATTCCCCGCTGCCTGGATTGCGGCAAGCACCATTTCTATCCTCGGGCGCTGTGTCCCCACTGCCATTCCGACAAGCTGGAATGGACGGAGATTTCCGGAAGGGGCACGGTGTATTCGTACATCGTCGCCAATCGCCCCGCCGGCCCGGCCTTCAAGGCGGACATCCCCTACGTGGTGGCGGTCATCGACTTGGCCGAAGGTCCGCGGATGATGAGCAATATCGTCATCGACGATCCTTCCAAGGTGAAAATCGGCGACGCGGTGCAAGTTTGCTTCGAGGATGTGACGCCGGAAATCACCCTGCCGAAATTCAAGCTGGTGTAATCCGACAAGATAAAACCATAACGCGGCCGGGGAGCCCCGGCCGCTTATTTGGGAGACCATTCATGCAAGGGCCGTTGGCTGGCATCAAGATTATCGATCTCACCACCGTGGTGATGGGGCCGTTCGCCACGCAGATTTTGGCGGACCTGGGAGCGGACGTCATCAAGGTAGAATCCCCCGAAGGGGATACGGTACGCAACATCGGCCCCAGCCGCAGCAAGGGGATGGGGCCGATGTACCTGGCGCTCAACCGCAACAAGCGCAGCATCGTGCTGGATCTGCGGCAGCCGGACGGCTTGCGGGCGCTGATGCGCCTGATAGAAGGGGCAGACGTGCTGCTGTTCAACCTGCGGCCCGGCTCCATGGGCCGGCTGGGTTTGAGCTACGAAGAGGTTGCCGCGGTGAATCCGCGGATTATCTATTGCGGGGCCTATGGATTCGGCGAAGCCGGCCCCTACGCCGGCAAGCCGGCCCTCGACGACTTGATCCAGGGGGCGGTATCCCTGCCTTCCCTGGTGGGGCAGGTCATCGGCGAGCCTCGCTATCTCCCTACCAACATTTGCGATCGAACCACCGGCTTGACCGCGGTCTACACCGTCACCTCGGCCCTTTACGCCCGGGAGCGCACCGGGAGGGGTCAAGCCATCGAAGTGCCGATGTTCGAGACCATGACCCAGTTCGTATTGTCGGATCACATGTTCGGCGAGACCTTCGATCCTCCCATGGGCAGCGCAGGCTACGTCCGGCTGTTGGCCAAGGACCGCCGGCCCTGCAAGACCCGGGACGGCTATGTCTGCGTCCTGATCTATATCGACAAGCACTGGAAGAGTTTCTGCAATATGATCGGGCGCGAAGACCTATTGGTGGATCCCCGTTTCGCCGACATGGGCAGCCGAACCCAAAACGTCGATGCCTTGTATGCTTTCGTCACCGAGACGATGGCCACTCGCACCACCGCCGAATGGCTGGAAGCCCTGGAAAAAGCCGATATTCCGGTGATGCCTTTGCACACCCCATCCAGCCTGATGCAAGACCCGCATCTGAAAGAAGTCGGATTCTTCGAGTGGGTGGAGCATCCTTCCGAAGGACGTATTCGCAGCATGGGCATCCCGACCACTTGGTCGGATACCCCGCCGGCGATTCGGCGCCACGCTCCGCTGCTGGGGGAAAACACCGCGGAGGTTCTGGAGGAGGCGGGATATTCACGGCAAGAAATCGATGGATTGATGTCCACCGGAGCCGCCCGAGGAGCCGGCACATCCAAGAAATAAGCAGGCGAGAGGCAAGTAGACCATCCTGAGGAGGACAGAGAGATGAGAGATATCCCGGCAAACTTGATTTTTAGCTGCGGCGCGATGCTGCTGGCCGGTTGGATCGGCTGGGGAGGGCCGGCCGCGGCTCAAGGGTACCCGACAAAACCGATGCGGCTCATCGTGCCCTTTGCCGCGGGCGGCTCCACCGATGTGGTGGCCCGCACCCTGGGCCAAAAATTATCCGAGGTATTGGGCCAGCAGATGGTGGTGGAAAACCGGCCCGGAGCGGGGGGCAGCCTCGGCGCCGAAGCCGCCGCCAAAGCGGCGCCCGATGGCTACACCCTGCTGCTGGGCACCAGCGGCACCTTGGCCATCAACCCCAACCTCTACGCTAAAGCCCTCTACGATCCGGTCCGGGATTTCGCTCCGGTGGCTTTGCTGGGGAGTACGGCTTATTTGTTGCTGGTCCATCCCTCGGTTCCCGCCGCAACCTTGCAGGAATTCGTTGCCCTGGCCCGAAGCAAGCCGGGCCAATTCAATTACGGTTCGGCGGGGAACGGTTCCACCGGCCATCTTGTCGGCGAGTTGTTCAAAAGCCTGGCGGGGGTGAACCTCACCCATGTGCCTTATAAAGGCCAGGCTCCGGCCATGGCGGATTTGATCGGCGGGCAGATTCATGCCTTGTTCGAGCCGGTGGGCACGGCCTTGCCCCAAGTCAGAGCCGGCAAGGTCAAGGCCCTGGGGATTACGGGAACGAAGCGCTCCTCCCTGGCTCCGGAAATTCCCACTCTGGCGGAATCGGGGGTTGCGAATTACGACGCCACGGCATGGTTCGCGGTGGTGGCTCCGTCCGGAACCCCCGGCGATATCGTTGCGCGCCTGAACGGGGAGATCAACAAGCTACTGCGGACCCCGGACATGCAAGCCAAGCTGGTGGCGCAGCAGGTGGAGCCGTTGCCCCCGGCCACGCCCGAGCAATTGGGAGCCCATATCCGCGCCGAGGTCGCCAAATGGGCCAAGGTGGTGAAGGATTCGGGGGCTCGCGTGGATTGATGTCCCGGAGGCCGATTGCCGATTTTCCTTTGAATGGTTCACGCAGATCATGAATGACCCTGTTTTGAGGACGTTCTCCGGCGGGGTGGCGGATCTATGCCTTAACCGTCCGGAGAAGCACAACGCCCTTTCCAGCGATTTGGCCGCCGCGTTGGCTCTCGCCCTCAGGGAGGCAGAAGCGGATGCCGACGTGCGGGTGATTTTGTTGCGGAGCGTGGGCAAGAATTTCTGCGCCGGGGGCGACCTGGAGGCTTTTTCCAAGCTGCGCGGCAAGCCGGTTACCGAACAGCACGAAGAGGTCAGACTGCTGGGCGATTTATTCGCCCTGGGGCGAACCCTGAGGAAGCCGGTGATCGGCGCGGTGCAGGGCAGCGCCATGGGCGGCGGCATGGGATTGACCGCGCTGTGCCACGTGGTTGTCGCGGGCCGCTCCTCCCGCTTCGGCGCCACCGAGATCCGGGTGGGTCTTTTCCCGATGGTCATCGGTCCGCTACTCATCGACGCCCTTGGCTATCGGCAGGCCTTGGCCCTGGCCTTGACCGGTCGCCTCATTGCCGCCGACGAGGCGTTGCGCATGGGGCTGGTTCATCAGGTGGTGGAAGACGAGGCCATTGAGCAAAACGCCCGCGCTCTGGCGGAAGAGATGGCCAGCCGCAGTCCGGTGGCCTTGCGGGTCGGCATGGAAGCCTATCTCAACGCCCACGACATTCAAGGTCCGGAAGCTTTCAACGTCATGCGCGCCTTCAGCAACGTGGTGTTTCTGAGCGCCGATCTTCAAGAGGGAACCCAAGCTTTTTTGGAGAAGCGCTCCCCCGTTTGGACCGGAAAATAATTTTTCAAACTAGCCATCACAGGAGCATTGAGCCTCATGTCGGAAAATTCTCTCCATCGGTTGTTTCATCCTCGCGGCATCGCGGTCTACGGGGCCTCGGCCGATTCAAAAAAGATCGGTGGCCGGCCGGTGGATTTCATCAAGAAAAGCGGTTATGACGGCCCCATTTACCCCATCAACCCCAACTATCCGGAAATTCAGGGGCTCAAGGCCTATCCCAAAGTCACGGCGGTGGCAGGCCCGGTGGACTTGGTGATCGTCGCCGTTCCGGCCGCTGGGGTGGTAGCGGCCTTGGAGGATTGCGCGGCCAAAGGCGTGGGCGGCGCGGTGGTGCTGAGTTCGGGCTTCGCCGAAGCCGGGGGCGACGGCGTGGAATGGCAGCGGCAGATTACCGCCTTGACTCGCCGTACCGGCATGCGGGTGGTGGGCCCCAACTGCATGGGCATCATCAACGTGAAGCGGGGGATTCTGGGCACTTTCACGCCCAGCGCCGAGGGGAGCGGCCTGAAACCGGGGCGCATCAGCCTGGTGAGCCAAAGCGGCGCCTTCGGCGGCTTCTGCCTGGCGCTGATGCGCCAGCAGGGTCTCGGCCTCAATCTTTGGATCACGACCGGCAACCAGAGCGACGTGGATTTCGCCGACTGCGTCCGCTACTACGCCGAGGACGACGAGACCGGCGTCATTGTCGGTTACATCGAAGGAATCACCGACAAGGAAAAACTCATCTCCGCTTTGGAATTCGCCCGGCAAAAAGGCAAGCCGGTGGTGGTGATGAAAGTCGGCAGCTCGGAAGCCGGGGCCGCCGCCGCCGCATCCCATACCGCTTCCCTGGCCGGTGCCGACCAGGTATATGACGGCCTGTTCAGACAGTACGGAGTCTACCGGGCCCACTCCATCGACGAATTTTTCGACGTGGCGTACGCCTGTGCCACCGCCCAATCCCTCCCCGCTTCCGACCGGCTGGGAATCGTCACGGTTTCCGGCGGAGTGGGGGTGCTGATGGCGGATATCGCATGCAAGTTGGGGCTGGACGTCGCCGCCATGCCGGAAAAAGCCCAGAAGCAGCTCAAGGAAGTGCTGCCGTTCGCCGGCACCCGCAATCCGGTGGACATGACCGCCCAGTTAGTCAACGACCTGTCGCTGTTCGAGAAGAATTTTGATGTATTGCTGGAGCAGGGCAACTACGATGCCGTGGTTGCGTTCCTTTCCAGCGTGGGATTGGTGAAGGAGCTGAATGCTCAGTTGGCGGAACAACTACGCAAAGTATTGAAGAAGTTCCCTGGGCGTTTGATCATCATGTCCATGCTGGCTTCCCAGGAAGTGCGCCGCATGTACGAGTCCGAGGGGGTGCTGGTGGTGGAAGAGCCCACCCGGGCGGTGCGGGCGGTAGCCGCGCTGCGTTTCTTTGCGCGGGAGGCGGCGCGGATCAAAACCTTGACCCCCCCTCCGGCCCTGCCGGCGGGCGTCAAGCCGATTCCGGCGGGCGCTTTGAACGAGACCCAGGCCAAGGAAATTCTGGCCAGCGCCGGTATTCCGGTTACCCGGGAAGTGCTGGCCCGGGACGAGGAGGCGGCGGTTCGGGCGGCACAGGATATCGGTTTTCCGGTGGTGCTCAAAATCGCTTCTCCCGACATCCAGCACAAGTCGGATATCGGCGGGGTGAGGGTCAATCTGGCGGACGCGGCCCAGGTTCGGGATGGCTATCGGACCATGATGGAGCGGGTGCGCAAGGCCGCTCCCCAGGCGAAACTGGACGGCGTGGTGGTGGCCCAGATGGTCAAGGGCGGGGTGGAGACTATCCTGGGGGTGAACCGGGATCCGGTATTCGGTCCGGTGGTCATGTTCGGCATCGGCGGGGTGTTCGTGGAAGCCTTCAAGGATGTGGCTTTCCGGGTGGCGCCTTTCGGCGTCGAGGAAGCCCGAGCCATGATCAATGAAGTCAAGGGCCGGGTGATGCTCACCGGGCTGCGGGGACAACCCCCGGCTGACGAGGAGGCGTTGGCGCAGGCCATCGCCAAGCTGTCGGTGTTTGCCGCGGCCCATGCCGACGCGATCGAAACCATCGACGTCAATCCGTTCGTGGTGCTGCCGAAAGGCCAGGGCGCGGTAGCCCTGGACGCGCTGATTATCCGCAAGCCGTAATTTACTTCAATCCTCAAGGAGGAGGTGCCATGTCTATTGAACTGGAAAGGCGGGGAGCCGTGGCGGTGATGACGTTCAACAACCCGGAGAAGCTGAACGCCATGACTCCGGAGATGCGCAAGCAAATGGAGCACCGGGTCATCGAGGTGCGCGACGATCCGGCGATTCGCGCCTTGGTGATCACCGGTGCCGGCAGCGCTTTTTGCGCCGGGGGAGATATCCGCACTTTCGCTTCCTCCAGCCCGGTGGCGATGCGGGACCGGCTCAAGCAGCAGCACCGGGTCACCTTGTCCATGTATCACTTGGAGAAACCGGTCATTGCCGCGGTGAACGGCGCGGCCTTCGGCGTGGGTTTCAACATTGCGCTGCTGGGAGACATCATTCTGGCCGCCGATACCGCCAAATTCTGCCAAAGCTATTCCAACGTGGGCATCGTTCCCGACGGGGGCGGCTTGTATCTGCTGGCCCGGATCGTCGGGGCCCAAAAAGCCAAAGAGATGGTGCTGCTGGCCGATGTGGTGAATGCCCAGCAGGCCAAGGAATTGGGCATCGTGCGCGAGGTGTACCCGGCAGAGCGATTGATGGCCGAGGCGATGAAGCTGGCCGAGCGCCTGGCCGCCGGCCCGACCCGCGCCTTCGGGCTGGACAAGGCCATGCTGAATCGGGGCTGGGCCATGGACTTGGAGGCATTTTTGGAATTGGAAGCGGTGGGGGAGGCCTATGTCATGGAGACCGCCGACCATCGGGAAGGCGTGGCCGCCTTCAAGGAAAAGCGCAAGCCCGTGTTCAAGGGGGAGTAGCGATTTGTGATTAACAAAATAGTCGCCTCGGTCGACGAGGCGGTAGCGGATATTTTCGATGGCGCCACGGTGTTGTTCGGCGGTTTCGGCGGCGCCGGCGAGCCCCAGGAATTGTTCGCCGCGCTACTCAGGCAGGGCGCAAAAAATCTGGTGGGGGTGTCCAATAGCATCGGCAAGGGGGATAAGGGGCTGGCGGTGCTGATCGGCGAAGGCCGAATCGGCAAAATGATTTGCTCTTTTCCCCTGATCAAGGGCGGAGAAGCCTTCCAGCAGCAGTACCGGGCCGGCCGGATTGCCTTGGAAACCACGCCTCAAGGGACTTTGGCCGAACGTATCCGGGCCGGGGGCTCGGGCATCGCAGCCTTCTACACTCCGACCGGGGTGGGCACCGAGATGGCGGAGGGCAAGGAACTGCGGGAGTTCGACGGTGTTCCCTGCCTGCTGGAAAAAGCCATCAAAGGGGATTTTGCCCTGATTCGGGCCCGATGCGCCGACCGCTGGGGTAATTTGGTCTATGCCAAGACCGGCCGCAACTTCAATCCCATCATGGCCATGGCCGCCAAGGTGACCATCGCCGAGGTGGACGAGATCGTGGAGCTGGGAGAACTGGATCCGGAAACGATCGTGACCCCCGGGATTTTCGTGCAGCGCGTCATCAAGAGGGGGAGAGCATGATTCCCACGCCCCTGACCAAAGAGCAGCTTGCCCGCCGGGTCGCCCTGGATTTGCGGGACGGCCAATACGTCAACCTGGGATTCGGCATTCCCACCGAAGTCAGCAATTATGTCCCGCCGGGCCGGGAAGTGGTGTTCCACATCGAGAACGGCGCCCTGGGCCTCGGCCCAGCGCCCGCGCCCGGCCAGGAAGATCCGGAATTGGTGAACGCCGGCGAGCAGCCGGTGACCCTGCTGCCCGGCGCCAGCTTGTTTCATCATGCCGATTCTTTCGCCATGACCCGCGGCCATCACGTGGACATCGCGGTGCTGGGCGCGATGCAAGTGTCGGAGCGGGGTGACTTAGCCAATTGGAAAGTGAAGGGCGCGGATCTGGGAGGCATCGGCGGGGCCATGGACATTGCCTTGGGGGTCAAGCGCTTGTTCGTGGCGATGCTGCATACCACCAACAGGGGCGAATATAAAATCGTCAAGCAACTGGATTACCCGGTCACGGGACTAGCTTGCGTCAAGCGTATTTTTACCGATATGGCCGTGATCGACGTCACTCCGGACGGCTTGCTGCTCCGGGAAGTGGCGCCGGGCTTCAGCGTTGAAGCGGTGCAACAGGTCACCGAGCCCCGGCTGACGGTAGCGCCGGATATCCAAACCATTCGCTGGACGCTTTGAGGGCCCGGCGTTGAGCGGCAAGCGGCTGGACGGCAAGGTGGCCCTGGTGACCGGGGCGGCTTCCGGAATGGGGCGAGCCCATGCCTTGGTCCTGGCCGGCGAAGGAGCCAAGGTCATCGTGAGCGACCTGGAAGAACGGGGGGCGGCGCCGGTGGTGGAGCAAATCATCGCTCAGGACGGCGAAGCATTTTTCAGCCGCCTGGACGTCAGTCGGGGCCAGGATTGGATTGCGACGGTCCGCCACGCCATGGAGCGGTACAGGAAGGTGGACGTGCTGGTGAACAACGCCGGCATCGCGCTGACGCGCACCTTGGAAGCGACCACCGAGGAAGAATG
>JAHFQX010000059.1 GCA_023259135.1 Betaproteobacteria bacterium
TCTCGATCACGGTGAGCCTGATTGCGCCGATTGCCATGGAAGAGGGCTTACGGTTCGCGATTCGCGAAGGCGGCCGCACCGTCGGCGCCGGCGTCGTCGCTAAAGTCATCGAGTGAGGTTTCGCAAGCGACTATAGAGATCCGAGCGGCTAACAAGTTAATAGGCCAGTAGCTCAATTGGCAGAGCGTCGGTCTCCAAAACCGAAGGTTGGGGGTTCGAGGCCCTCCTGGCCTGCCACCCGTCCCGCTCCGGGGCGGTGAAAGCGCAAAGTTGTTGCAAGCCGCGCAGTTGGCGGCAATTGGAGCAGTTGGCGGCAATTGGAAGATTCGGACTCGGGAGGCTGTTCGCAGCCTGCCGGGATCGCTGTTCATGGACGATATGGCTGATAACATCAAATTGGGCGTGGCCGCGCTGCTGGCCGGTGCGGGAATATACGGCTTTTATTATTGGGGCGACCAGAGTGTGCTGCGGGTGGTTTCCGTGGTGGTTGGCTTTTTGGCGGGGGCCGCCCTGGGGTTCTGGACGGCTCCCGGACAGCGTTTTTATCGTTTCAGCCAGGAGGCCGTGCAGGAGGCGCGAAAAGTGTCGTGGCCGACCCGTAAAGAGACGCTGCAAACTACCGGCGTGGTGCTGGCTTTTGTCGTTTTGATGGCGGTGTTCATGTGGGTCGTGGACGCCGGCTTACTGTGGGTGGTGAAATCGTTGATGGGCCGGGAGAGTTGAAATGAAGCGCTGGTACGTGGTCCACGCCTATTCCGGCTTTGAAAAAAGTGTCCAGCGCGCCCTTAAGGAGCGCATCGAGCGCGAAGGAATGCAGGATAAGTTCGGCCAGATTCTGGTCCCCATGGAAGAAGTGGTGGAGATGAAGGCGGGGCAGAAGAGCATCAGCGAGCGGAAATTTTTCCCAGGCTATGTGCTGGTGGAAATGGAGATGGATGACCAAACTTGGCATTTGGTCAAGAACACCGCCAAGGTGACGGGCTTCGTCGGAGGCACGGCCACCCAACCCACTCCCATCAGTCAAAAGGAAGTGGATAAGATCCTCCAGCAAATTCAGGAGGGTGTGGAAAAACCCAAGCCCAAGGTGCTGTTCGAGGTTGGTGAAATGGTGCGAGTCAAAGAGGGGCCGTTTACCGATTTTACCGGCACGGTGGAGGATGTGAATTACGAGAAGAGCAAGATACGGGTGTCGGTCACCATTTTTGGGCGGCCGACGCCGGTGGAGCTGGATTTCGGGCAGGTGGAGAAGGCCTGACCCGGTCCGCAGGGGAGGGCGGTTGGCCGCATGTTTTGGCCTGCCGTCCGCGTGAACCCACTATTCGCAAGGAGCTGTTCGAGTGGCAAAGAAAATCGTTGGTTATGTGAAGTTGCAAGTCCCGGCCGGCAAGGCCAACCCCAGTCCTCCCATAGGCCCGGCACTGGGGCAGCGGGGACTGAACATCATGGAATTCTGCAAGGCTTTCAATGCCGCGACCCAGGGCATGGAACCGGGTTTGCCGGTGCCTGTGGTGATCACGGCCTATGCCGACAAGAGTTTCACCTTTGTGATGAAAACTCCGCCGGCCTCGGTGCTCATCAAGAAGGCCGCCGGAATCGGCAAGGGCAGCGCCCGTCCCCATGCCGACAAGGTGGGCAAATTGACTCGGGCTCAGGTGGAGGAAATCGCCAAGAGCAAGGCTCCCGACCTGACCGCCGCTGATCTCGAAGCGGCGATGCGCACGGTGGCGGGCAGCGCCCGCAGCATGGGCGTCGAAGTGGAGGGCATGTAACATGGCCAATCTTTCCAAGCGTTATTGCGCTTTGCGCGAGAAGGTGGACCGCGGCCGACTATACACCCCGGCCGACGCATTTCAGTTGATCAAGGAAATGGCGACCGCGAAATTCGACGAGGCGGTGGATGTGGCCATCGTTCTTGGGGTGGATCCCCGTAAATCCGACCAAGTGGTGCGGGGCTCGGTTGTGTTGCCTCACGGCACCGGAAAATCGGTGCGGGTGGCGGTGTTCGCCCAAGGGGATGCGGCCCGGGCCGCCGAGGCGGCCGGCGCGGATATCGTCGGCTTCGATGATTTGGCGGAGCGCGTGAAGGGCGGTGCGTTGGATTTCGACGTTGCTATCGCGACTCCCGATGCCATGCGAGTGGTGGGGCCTTTGGGGCAGATTCTGGGCCCGCGCGGGCTGATGCCGAATCCCAAGGTGGGAACGGTGACCGCCGACGTGGCCACGGCCGTTAAGAACGCCAAAGCCGGACAGGTTCAATATCGCACCGACAAGGCCGGCATCGTCCATTGCACCGTGGGCCGGGCTTCTTTTTCGGTGGAGTCCTTGGCGGGGAATCTCGCCGCTTTGGTGACGGCGGTGAACCGCGCCAAGCCCGCGGCTGCCAAAGGCATTTACCTTAAGAAAATTTCCATCTCCAGCACCATGGGGGCCGGGGTCCGGGTTGACCAGGGCCAACTGGGGATTTAACGGTTTTTTAAGACTTTGGGCCGCCGGCTTCGGTCGGCGGGTTGTCAAAGACCGTAGGGGCGTTGTCCGAAGGGGCTGGGGGGGCTTCCCCGTCTCCCGAGCTTTTCGGGTCGCGCTTAATCCTTCGGGAGTTGGATGGCATGCGCCGATAAAGCGGTATTGAGGCGAGTGTCGTGTCCTGGTCTCGAAAACCCTACGCAGATGGCGCACCCTGGGAACAGCTTGCCTGTCCCCAAAGGTCGCTGATTGGCTGTCCGGTATACCGGACAGCCGTTGTTTGTAAGGAGGTGGCCTTTGGGTCTAAATCTGGAAGAGAAGAAAGCGGTGGTGGCGGAAATGGACAGCCAATTGACCGGCGCCCAGGCCATCGTGCTTGCCGAGTATCGGGGTCTGGAGGTGGGAGAAATGACCGAGCTGCGGGCGCAGGCCCGCAGCTCGGGCGTTTACTTTCGAGTCCTGAAAAACACCCTGGCTCGGCGGGCCGTGGCGAATACCCCCTTCGCGGGGTTGGCGGAGCACATGGTGGGTCCTTTGGCCTATGGAATTTCGTCGGATCCGGTTGCTGCCGCCAAGGTGTTGCAAGAGTTTGCCAAGAAAAACGACAAGCTGGTGCTTAAGGCTGGGGCCATGCCCCATTACGTCATGAACGCCCGGCAGGTCGCCGATCTGGCTAATATGCCCAGCCGGGAGGAATTACTGGCCAAGTTGTTGGGAACGATGCAAGCCCCAGTGGCGAAGTTCGTCCAAACTCTGAACGAGGTGCCGGCGAAGTTCGTGCGCGCCGTGGCTGCCGTGCGGGACCAGAAAGCGGCCGCCGAGGCGTAAGGCGATTTCTCCCCCTTTTGGCATTTTCGATTTGAAATGATTTGATTGACAGGAGCGCATCATGGCATTAGCCAAAGAGCAGGTTTTGGAAGCGATTTCTAGCATGACGGTTTTGGAGCTGTCTTCGCTGATCAAGGATATGGAAGAAAAATTCGGGGTGTCCGCAGCCGCTGTGGCGGTCGCGGCTCCTGCTGCTGGGGGCGGGGCCGCGGCGGCTCCCGCTGCCGAGGAGCAGACCGAATTCAGCGTGATTTTGACCGGGGCGGGCGATAACAAAGTCAATACCATCAAGGTGGTTCGCGCCGTGACTGGCTTGGGACTGAAAGAAGCCAAGGACTTGGTGGATGGCGCCCCCAAGCCGGTCAAGGAAGGCATTTCCAAGGCCGATGCGGAAGCGATCCGCAAGCAATTGGTGGAGGCTGGCGCAAGTTGCGAGTTGAAGTAACTCGGAGCAGCGTGATCCGGGCGGGGCGTCCGCTTCGGAGATTGGAGAAAGGAGCGGCGGCGATGTCGTCCGGGTGGCAGCAAACGGCCCGTGGCGCTCGCCGTGTCGCCGCTTGACGCCTCGCCCGGGTTCTTTGGGTTGAGGCCGGATGGACTTGGACGGCCTGAAGTGAATCGTTGGGCCCTGTATAGCAATATGTTGTTGACGAATTTGTTTTCCTGCCACCTGGAGTTCTCATGAGCTATTCGTTTACCGAAAAGAAGCGGATTCGCAAAAGCTTTGCCAAGCGGGAAAGCGTATTACCCGTTCCCTTTCTGCTGGCTACCCAAATCGAGTCGTACGCCGCTTTTCTCCAGCGGGACGTGCCGCCGGGAAATAGGGCGCTTCAGGGGTTGCAGGCGGCTTTCGTCTCGGTGTTTCCCATTTCCAGCCATTCCGGAAACGCTCGGTTGGACTTTGTCAGCTATGCGCTGGGTGAGCCGCCGTTCGATGTTACCGAGTGTCAGCAGCGGGGTTTGACCTACGCCGCGCCATTGCGGGCCCGGGTGCGGCTGACGATTCTGGACCGCGAAGCCCCCAAAGTTCGCCTGAAAGACGGTACTGAACAATATCCGGTCAAAGAAGCCAAGGAACAGGATGTCTATATGGGGGAGATTCCCTTGATGACGCCCACGGGTTCCTTCGTCATCAACGGCACCGAAAGAGTTATCGTCAGCCAATTGCATCGCTCTCCAGGCGTGTTCTTCGAACATGACCGCGGCAAGACCCACTCTTCCGGAAAATTGTTATTTTCGGCCCGCATCATTCCTTACCGGGGCTCCTGGTTGGATTTCGAATTCGACGCCAAAGATTACGTTTATTTTCGTGTTGATCGCCGGCGCAAAATGCCGATGACTATCCTGCTTAAAGCCTTGGGGTATACCCCGGAGCAAATCCTGGCGGAGTTCTTTTCCTTCGACACCTTTCATCTGGGGACGGGCGGCATCGAATTCGAGCTGGTTCCGGAACGGTTGAGGGGGGAAATCGCCCGCTTCGATATTGTTGCTAAAGGCGGCAAATTGATCGTTGCCAAGGATAAGCGGATTACCGCCAAGCATGTTCTGGATTTGGAGCAGGCGGGCCTCAAGCGGATTGCCGTGCCCGGAGAGTTCGTCATCGGCCGGGTGTTGGCCCACAGCGTGGTAGACCAGGAGACTGGCGAAGTTTTGGCGCTGGCCAACGAAGAGCTGACCGAGGCGCTGCTGGAGAAGGTGGTCGCTGCCGGGATCAAGCGAATTCAAACCCTTTACGTAAACGATCTTGATCAGGGAGCCTATGTTTCCCAGACGCTGCGGGTGGATGAGACTGCCGATCAAATTGCCGCCCAAGTGGCGATTTATCGCATGATGCGTCCTGGCGAGCCTCCTACCGAGGATGCCGTTCAGACATTATTCAACGGTTTATTTTTCTCCGAGGAGCGCTACGACCTCTCTGCCGTGGGCCGCATGAAGTTCAACCGTAGAATTGGCCGCGAGGAACTGACCGGTCCGGGCACCCTGTCCAAGGCAGACATCGTTGCGGTCATCAAGATTCTGGTGGAGTTGCGAAACGGCCGCGGCGAAGTTGACGATATCGATCATCTGGGCAACCGGCGGGTTCGAAGCGTCGGAGAGTTGGCGGAAAATCAGTTCCGGACGGGATTGGTACGAGTCGAGCGGGCGGTCAAAGAGCGCTTGGGGCAGGCTGAATCGGACAATCTGATGCCCCATGACCTGATCAACGCGAAGCCCGTGTCCGCGGCGGTCAAGGAATTCTTCGGATCGAGCCAACTGTCCCAGTTCATGGATCAGACCAATCCGTTGTCGGAGGTGACCCATAAGCGCCGCGTATCCGCTTTGGGTCCCGGCGGCTTAACCCGGGAACGAGCCGGCTTCGAAGTGCGGGACGTGCATCCCACTCATTACGGGAGGGTTTGTCCCATTGAGACCCCCGAAGGTCCTAATATCGGCCTGATCAATTCCTTGGCGCTGTATGCCAAGATCAACGAATACGGTTTTATCGAAACGCCGTACCGGAGGGTCATCAATGGCCGGGTTACCGATAAAATCGAATTTTTATCCGCCATTGAGGAAGGGCAGTATGTAATCGCCCAAGCTAATGCCGCCCTGGGCAAAGCCGGGGAGTTCGTCGATGAGATGGTCTCTTGCCGCCATTACAATGAATTCACCATGGCCACCCCGGATCGCATCCAGTATATGGATGTGGCCCCTTCCCAAATTGTTTCGGTGGCTGCGTCGCTTATCCCATTCCTGGAGCATGATGACGCCAACCGGGCGCTGATGGGCTCCAACATGCAGCGGCAAGCCGTGCCTTGCCTGCGTCCCGAGAAACCCTTGGTGGGGACAGGCATCGAAGGCGCCGTGGCGGTGGATTCCGGAACCACGGTGCAGGCGCGCCGCGGCGGGGTCGTGGACTACGTTGACGCCGGAAGGATTGTGGTCAAAGTCCACGACGAAGAAACCCAGGCCGGTGAGGTAGGGGTGGATATTTACAACCTCGCCAAATATACCCGCTCCAATCAGAATACCAATATCAATCAGCGGTCCTTGGCCAAGGTGGGGGATGCGATCAGCGAGGGCGACGTTATCGCCGATGGGGCCTCTACCGACTTGGGGGAGTTGGCGCTGGGCCAGAACCTGCTGGTGGCTTTCATGCCCTGGACCGGCTATAACTTCGAGGACTCGATTCTGATTTCCGAGCGGGTAGTCGCGGGAGATCGTTTTACCTCGATTCATATCGAGGAATTGTCGGTGGTGGCCAGGGATACCAAGCTGGGCCCAGAGGAAATCACGCAAGATATCTCGAACCTTTCCGAGGCCATGCTCTCGCGGCTGGATGAGTCGGGCATCGTCTATATCGGCGCGGAAGTGGAAGCCGGAGATGTGCTGGTGGGGAAAGTGACTCCAAAAGGGGAAACTCAACTGACCCCCGAAGAGAAGCTGTTGCGCGCCATTTTCGGAGAAAAGGCTTCCGACGTGAAGGACACCAGTTTACGGGTCCCTAGTGGGATGGCCGGGACGGTAATCGATGTCCAGGTGTTCACCCGCGAAGGTATCGAGCGGGACAAGCGTGCCCAGCAAATTATCGACGACGAGCTCAAGCGTTATAAAAAGGATTTGGCTGATCAGTTGCGTATCGTCGAGGACGATACTTTTGCGCGAATCGAGCGCTTGTTGGTGGGTAAGGTGGCCAATGGCGGGCCGAAGCGGCTTGCCAAGGGCAGCCACGTGACCAAGGGATATTTGGCGGACTTGGATCGCTACCACTGGTTCGATATCCGATTGGCCAACGATGAGACGAGTCGCCAATTAGAGCAGATCAAGGACAGCCTGGACCAGAAACGTGTCGAATTTGACGCGGCTTTCGAGGAAAAGCGCAAAAAGCTGACCAGTGGAGACGAGTTGCCTCCAGGTGTGCAGAAGATGGTCAAGGTATATCTTGCCGTCAAGCGCCGCTTGCAGCCTGGCGACAAGATGGCGGGACGTCATGGAAACAAGGGTGTGGTCTCGAAGATTCTTCCGGTGGAGGACATGCCCTATATGCAAGACGGTACCCCCGTGGATATTGTACTTAATCCCCTCGGGGTCCCGTCCCGGATGAACGTGGGGCAGATTCTCGAGACCCATCTGGGGTGGGCGGCCAAGGGCCTGGGCCAGAAAATCGGCCAGATGCTCCAGGCGGGAGCTCGTGCGGCGGATTTGCGCAAGGCTCTGGAGTTGATCTACAACAGCAGCGGCAAGCCGGAGGAGATCTCTAGCCTTTCGGATGGAGAGGTCCGGGGCCTGGCCGAGAATCTCACGGACGGCGTGCCTTTCGCCACACCGGTATTCGATGGAGCCACGGAAGATGAAATCAAGAGGATGCTGGAACTTGCCGGCTTGCCGCGCTCTGGCCAGGCTACTCTTTTTGACGGTCGGACCGGAGATGCTTTCGATCGGCCCGTGACGGTGGGTTACATGCATGTGATGAAATTGCACCATCTGGTGGACGATAAGATGCATGCGCGCTCCACCGGGCCCTATAGCTTAGTGACGCAACAGCCTCTCGGCGGGAAAGCTCAGTTTGGCGGGCAGCGTTTCGGCGAAATGGAGGTATGGGCCCTGGAGGCTTACGGAGCGGCCTACACGCTCCAGGAAATGTTGACTGTCAAATCCGACGATGTGGCTGGACGAACCAAGGTGTACGAAAGCATCGTTAAGGGCGACCATAAGATCGAAGCCGGGATGCCGGAATCCTTTAACGTTCTCGTGAAGGAGATCCGCTCCCTCGGTATCGACATCGATTTGGTGGAGCGTCATTGACAAAATACGCGGGTCTTGAGGCTCGTCAAACATTAGCTGCGACGGTCCCTACTAGATCTGATCGGCGCATTTGGAACCGGAGGTTCTTATGAAATCGCTGCTTGATTTATTCAAACAAGTCACCCAGGAAGAGGAATTCGATGCCATCAAGATTGGCATTGCATCCCCCGAGAAGATCCGTTCCTGGTCTTACGGCGAAGTGAAGAAGCCGGAAACCATAAACTATCGGACCTTCAAGCCCGAGAGGGATGGATTGTTCTGCGCCAAGATTTTCGGGCCCATAAAAGATTACGAATGTCTGTGCGGAAAGTACAAGCGACTCAAGCACCGGGGGGTGATCTGCGAGAAATGCGGCGTGGAGGTGACCTTGCAAAAGGTCCGGCGCGAGCGGATGGGACACATCGAACTGGCTTCTCCGGTGGCGCACATCTGGTTTTTGAAATCATTGCCTTCCCGTTTGGGTATCGTGTTGGACATGACCCTGCGGGATATCGAGCGGGTGTTGTATTTCGAAGCCTATGTGGTGACCGATCCCGGCATGACCCCCCTGGCCCGCTGCCAACTGCTCACCGAGGATGAGTATTTGGCCAAGGTGGAGGAGTATGGGGACGATTTTTCCGCAAGCATGGGGGCTGAAGGCATCCGGGATTTGCTGCGCAACATTGATGTGCGCCATGAGATCGAGACGTTGCGTAAGGATCTGGAAACCACGGGGTCCGAAACCAAGATTAAAAAGATCGCCAAACGGCTCAAGGTCTTGGAAGGATTCCACAAGTCCGGCATCAAGCCCGAATGGATGATCCTGGAGGTTTTGCCGGTATTGCCCCCCGATCTCCGGCCGTTGGTGCCTCTGGACGGCGGGCGGTTTGCAACCAGCGATCTTAATGACTTATATCGCCGGGCCATCAATCGCAACAACCGCCTGAAGCGCTTGCTGGAACTCAAGGCACCGGAAATTATCGTCCGCAACGAAAAACGCATGCTCCAGGAGGCGGTGGATTCCCTGTTGGATAATGGCCGTCGTGGCAAGGCCATGACCGGGGCCAACAAGCGGCCGCTGAAATCCCTTGCCGACATGATCAAAGGCAAGGGAGGGCGTTTCCGCCAGAATCTGCTGGGCAAGCGGGTGGATTATTCCGGCCGCTCGGTGATCGTGGTGGGTCCCCAGCTTAAACTGCATCAGTGCGGCCTGCCCAAGAAGATGGCCCTGGAGCTTTTTAAGCCTTTCATATTCCACCGGCTGGAGGTGCTGGGGTTGGCCACCACCGTCAAAGCGGCCAAACGCCTAGTGGAGGCGGAAGTTCCCGAGGTGTGGGATATTCTGGAGGAAGTGATCCGCGAGCACCCGGTGCTGCTGAACCGGGCGCCGACGCTGCACCGGCTGGGCATCCAGGCTTTTGAGCCGGTGCTGATCGAAGGCAAAGCCATTCAGTTGCATCCTTTGGTGTGCGCCGCTTTCAACGCGGACTTTGACGGGGACCAGATGGCCGTGCATGTGCCCTTGTCCCTGGAAGCCCAGATGGAAGCGCGTACGCTGATGCTGTCCACCAATAACGTGCTGTCTCCAGCCAACGGCGACCCCATTATCGTCCCATCCCAGGATATCGTGCTGGGACTTTATTTCATGACCCGGGAAAAGATCAATGCCCGGGGCGAGAATATGGCTTTCGCCAATATTTCGGAAGCGTTGCGCGCCTACGAGAACGGTCAAGTCGAGTTGCAGGCCAAAGTCACCGTTCGGATCAAGGAAGTTTCGGTGGGCGCCGCCGGTGAGCGGCAGGAAAAAGTTGTACGCCGCCAGACCACCGTGGGGCGGGCGTTGCTTTCTGAAATTCTGCCGGCCGGCCTGCCTTTCGGCCTGATCGACAAGACGCTCAAGAAAAAAGAAATCTCTGCGCTGATCAACGCCAGCTTCCGGCGCTGCGGATTGCGGGAGACGGTGATTTTTGCCGACAAACTCATGTATACCGGATTTGCCTTTGCCACTCGGGCCGGAATTTCCATCTGCGTCGACGATATGCTGGTCCCGCCCCAGAAAAACGAAATCATCGCCGCAGCCGAGAAGGAGGTGAAGGAAATCGAGGTGCAGTATGCTTCTGGCTTGGTGACTCAGGGCGAGCGCTACAACAAGGTGGTGGACATCTGGGGGCGTGCCGGAGACTTGGTCAGCAAGGCTATGATGGAACAGTTGGGTTCCGAGCCGGTGCTGGATCTGGAAACCGGGAAGTCAAAGAAGGATAAGAACGGGCATATTCTGACTCAGGAATCCCTCAATTCCATCTACATGATGGCGGATTCCGGTGCCCGCGGCTCCGCGGCTCAGATTCGTCAATTGGCGGGGATGCGGGGACTGATGGCCAAGCCCGACGGCTCTATTATCGAGACCCCGATCACCGCGAATTTCCGGGAAGGGCTCAACGTCCTGCAGTACTTTATTTCGACCCACGGAGCCCGCAAAGGCTTGGCCGACACGGCACTGAAGACCGCCAACTCTGGTTATCTGACGCGCCGCTTGGTAGACGTTACCCAGGATCTGGTGGTCACTGAAGAGGATTGCGCCACGATTCAGGGAGTGGTCATGGGTGCCCTGGTGGAGGGTGGCGAAGTGGTAGTGCCTCTTCGGGAACGGATTCTAGGGCGGGTCGCCGCTATCGACGTAGTCAACCCGGAAACGGGCGAGACCCTGCTGGAGCAAGGTGTGCTGTTGGACGAAGACGCAGTAGATATTTTGGAGTCGGCCGGAGTGGATGAGGTCAAGGTCCGCACCCCCCTGGCTTGCGAAACCCGTTACGGCCTGTGTGCTAAATGTTATGGGCGGGATCTGGGACGCGGGCAACTAGTGAATATCGGCGAGGCGGTGGGCGTTATTGCCGCCCAGTCCATCGGTGAGCCGGGTACTCAGTTAACCATGAGGACCTTCCACATCGGTGGAGCCGCCTCACGGGCGACGGTGGCGAGCCAAGTGGAAAGCAAATCCGGCGGTGTCGCCGGATTTTCGGCGGCTGTGCGTTACGTGACGAACGTGCGAGGCGAACAGATTGTCATATCCCGCAATGGCGAGGTGCTGGTGCTGGATGAAAGCGGCCGGGAGCGGGAGCGCCACAAGATCCCTTACGGAGCGACTTTGCTGGTAGCGGATGGCGCCCCGGTGAAGCCCAGGCAGGTTCTGGCTCGATGGGATCCCCATACTCGCCCCATCATTACCGAATACGCCGGGACGGCGCGCTTCGAGAACGTTGATGAAGGGGTAACGGTAGCCAAGCAACTTGACGAGGTTACCGGCTTGTCCAACTTGGTGGTGATCGACCCGAAGCGGGCGCGCAGCCCTCAAAGCAAGGGTTTGCGGCCTCAGATCAAGCTATTAGACGAAGCTGGCCAGGAAATCAAACTGCCCGGGTCCAGCCAACCGGTCAATATCACTTTCCAGATTGGCTCCATCATCGCGGTGCGCAGCGGCCAGCAGGTGAATGTTGGCGACGTGCTGGCCAAGATTCCTCAGGAGACCAGCAAAACCCGCGATATCACCGGGGGCTTGCCGCGGGTGGCGGAGCTTTTTGAAGCCCGGGCGCCGAAAGATGCCGGGTTACTGGCGGAAATAACCGGCACTGTTTCCTTCGGCAAGGATACCAAGGGGAAGCAGCGTCTGGTCATCACCGATTTGGACGGTATTCCTCATGAGTACCTGATCCCCAAGGATCGTCACGTCACGGTTCACGACGGACAAATGGTCAACAAGGGCGAGGTGATTGTCGATGGTCCCGCGGAACCTCACGATATTCTGCGCTTGCGGGGGGTCGAGGCGCTGGCCCGCTATATTACCGACGAGGTTCAGGATGTCTATCGACTGCAAGGGGTGAAGATCAACGACAAGCACATCGAAGTGATCGTTCGGCAGATGCTGCGTCGAGTGCAAATCGCCGATGCGGGGAATAGCCGTTTCATTCCGGGCGAGCAGGTGGAGCGCGCCAATGTGCTGGAAGAGAATGAGAGACTGGAAGCGGAGGGCAAGCAACCGGCCA
>JAHFQX010000083.1 GCA_023259135.1 Betaproteobacteria bacterium
TTCCAGGTGTCGGTGGTGGCGATGCTGAAATTCGCGATCGCATCTCCGCTGGGCATGTAGCGTATTTCCGGGTCCCGCCCCAGGTTCCCGACCAGAATCACTTTGTTGACCGATGCCATGTCATGTCTCCCCGGCGATGATGCGAACCACATTTTGCTCGTCGAAACCCGCGGCGTCCACCGTCAAATAGGCCACTCCGGCCCCCGCCGGGACCCGCGCCTCTTTCACCCCCGGCAGCCCCGCCAGCATCGCCGACAGCCCTCGGGCGCGCTCCCCGTCCAACGGCGGCAGGGTGTAGCTGCGGGACTGGTAGCGGCGCGGCGGGCGCATGGAGGCGGCCGTCAGCAGCCACAGCGCCGTGAGCACCCCGCAGAAGCCATAAACCGCCGGGGCGCCGTAATGCTGGGACAGAAAGCCGCCCGCCGCGGCGCCGATGAAGGTGCCCAGAAACTGCACGCTGCTGTACACCCCGATGGCGGCGCCCTTGGCAGCGGCGGGGGCCAGCCTGGAGACCAGCGACGGGAGCATCGCTTCCAGCAGGTTGAAAGCGACGAAAAACACCAGCAAGGCCGACGCCGTGCCCCGCAGGGATTCCGGGAAGGCGGCCAACAAGCCCTGGGCCGCCAGCAGCATGGCTATGGCCACGATGAACACCGGCTTGATCTGGCCCTTGCGCTCCGCCCAGATCAGCGGCGGGACCATGAGCACGAAGGAGCCGCCCATCACCGGCAGGTACACCTCCCAGTGATTGTCCGGCGGCAGCCCCGCGGCCCGCAAGGTGAAGGGGACCACCACGAACAAGGCCATCAGCGCGGCATGCAGCGCCAGAATGCCGAAGTTGAGGCGGGCCAGTTCCGGATCCTTCAGCACTTTGCCGAACAACCCTGCTTCCGGCCGGTCGGCCGCGGCGCGGGCCGGCCCCGAGGGATTGGGCACGATGCCGTAGATCACCCCCAGGGCGGCCAGGGCCAGCACGCCGGTCAGGGCGAAGAGGCCGGGCACGCCGATGATGCGGTTCAGCGCCGGGCCCGCCACCATGGAGAGTCCGAAGGTGAGGCCGATGGTCACCCCGATCATGGCCATCGCCTTGGTGCGGTGCTGTTCCCGGGTGAGATCGGCGGCCAGCGCCATCACCACCGCGGAAACGGCCCCCGCGCCCTGCAGGATGCGTCCCGCGATCACCCAGTAGATGTCGGGAGCGGCCGCCGCCAGAAAACTGCCGGCGGCGAAAATCAGCAAGCCGACGTAAAGCATCGGCTTGCGGCCGAGGCGGTCGGAGAAATAACCGAAAGGCATTTGCAAGATCGCCTGAGTCAGGCCATAGGCCCCCAGGGCGATACCCACCAAGGTGTGGTCCCGGCCGCCGGGAAGATTTTCGGCATAGACCGCGAACACCGGCAGAATGATGAACATGCCGAGCATGCGCAGCCCGAAGATGGCGGCCAGGCTGATGCTGGCGCGCCGCTCCTCGGCGGTCATGCGGTCAGGGGCGAGCGTCACGGTGGATCGAAATGGGAATTGCCATGGAACTCCAGTATATTAACAGGTTCACCGCAACCCCACGATAGCCATGGAATTCATCCGCATCCGCGGCGCCCGGACCCACAACCTCAAGAACATCCAGCTGGATTTGCCCCGCAACCAGCTCATCGTGATCACCGGCTTGTCGGGGTCGGGCAAATCCTCCCTGGCTTTCGACACCTTGTATGCCGAGGGCCAGCGGCGCTATGTGGAATCCCTGTCGGCCTACGCCCGGCAGTTCCTGGAGTTGATGGAAAAACCCGACGTGGACCTCATCGAGGGCCTGTCGCCCGCCATCTCCATCGAGCAAAAAGCCGCCAGCCACAACCCGCGTTCCACCGTCGGCACGGTGACCGAGATCCACGATTACCTGCGATTGCTGTTCGCCCGCGCCGGAGACCCCTATTGCCCGGATCATGGAATTACCCTGGCGGCTCAGAGCGTGTCCCAGATGGTAGACCACGTGCTGCACTTGCCCGAGGACACCCGCATCATGATCCTGGGCCCGGTGGTGGTGGGCCGCAAGGGAGAACAGCATGAGCTGTTCGAGGAATTGCGGGCCCAGGGTTTCGTCCGGGTGCGGGTCAATGGCGCCGTCCACGAGCTGGACCACTTGCCGCAACTGGCCAAAACCAAAAAGCACACCGTCGAGGTGGTGGTGGACCGCCTGAAGGTGCGGCAGGAGATGAAGCAGCGGCTGGCCGAATCCTTCGAGACCGCGCTGCGGCATTCCGGCGGCCGGGCCTTGGCGGTGGAAATCGACAGCGGCCAGGAACACCTATTCTCGGCCCGCTTCGCTTGTCCGGTATGCAACTACTCCTTGCCGGAGCTGGAGCCGCGGTTGTTCTCCTTCAACAATCCCATGGGGGCTTGCCCGCGCTGCGACGGCCTGGGCAGCATCACCTTTTTCGACCCCAAGCGGGTGGTGGCCTTTCCCGATCTGTCGCTGACGGCCGGCGCCATCAAGGGCTGGGATCGGCGCAACCAGTTTTATTTTCAGATGCTGGCCGGCCTGGGCAAGCATTACCGCTTCGATCTCGATACGCCCTTCGCCAAACTGCCCAAGAAAATTCAGGAGATGGTGCTATACGGTTCCGGCGGTGAAAAGATCCGCTTCCACTATCTGAGCGAGAAGGGCACCCGGCTGGAGCGGGAGCATGCTTTCGAGGGGATCATCCCCAATCTGGAGCGCCGCTACCGGGAGACCGACTCCCAAGTGGTGCGGGAAGAGCTGGCCAAGCACCTCAACAACCAGCCCTGTCCCGAATGCGACGGCACTCGGCTGCGGCGGGAGGCGCGCCACGTGCGAGTGGGAGACAAGACGCTGCACGAAATCAGCGCCCTGCCCCTCATCCAGGCCATGGCGTTCTTCGCCGAGTTGCGCCTGGAAGGCGCCAAGCTGGCCATTGCCGACAAGATCATCAAGGAAACCGTCAGTCGCTTGCAGTTCCTCAACAACGTAGGGCTCGATTACCTGTCGCTGAATCGCGCCGCCGACTCGCTGTCCGGCGGCGAGGCCCAGCGCATCCGGCTGGCCAGCCAGATCGGTTCGGGCTTGACCGGGGTGATGTACGTGCTGGATGAGCCTTCCATCGGCCTGCATCAGCGGGACATCGGCCG
>JAHFQX010000060.1 GCA_023259135.1 Betaproteobacteria bacterium
ATGGCGAACCCATTTGCATAATAATCCGGGGCAACAAGAAAAACTTGCGTTGGTAACTGTCAGGGAGGCTCGGGATGTCCGGAGCAAGCGTCGACCCCCAAGGCTTTGTGTGGCTGATCGGCGGCCTTTGCCAGATTAACCGTATCCCATTCGACGCGAACCTCCTCCTCCAGCAATTTCCCCCGCCTTACCCCGTCGAGAAAGCCATTGAAGCATTAACCGCCTTCGGCTTTCGGGTGGGCGAAGCCGCGTTATCCTCCGTCGATCTTCGATCCGTTTCGTTTCCCTGTGTTGCCTTCAAGCGGAATCCGGAGTCCGACGAAGGGATTCCCCCAGGGGTTTTGGATGCCGAAGCGACGAATAGCAAAGCAGAAAACGGTGGGGAGCAAGAGCTGGACGAACCGCGGACCGTGGGCGAAGAACGCAACCTGTCCGTAGAGCCCGCTTCTCGGCCCGTCATACTCGTCAAGGCGGACGGGGACCGCGTCCTCTATTTCGAATCCGGGAGCCGGACGCCGCTTGCTTTGCCTTTCTCCGAGTGCGCCGGCAGCTTCGAGCCCCGGCTCTTATTATTGCACCATGCGGCTACGGCGAAGGACGCTGTGGATCCCGCGCAACCTCCCGTTCAGCCCAAGTTCGGTTTTCGCTGGTTCGCAACGGAACTGCTCAGGCACAAGCGCATCTGGCGCGACGTGCTGCTCGCTTCCTTGTTTATTCAACTGCTGGGCCTGAGCACTCCGCTTTTTACCCAAGTCATCATCGACAAGGTGGTGGTGCACCAAACCGGCAGCACCCTCATCGTCATCGCCATGGGCTTGGCGATGTTCATGCTGTTTAATGCCGCGATGAACTGGCTGCGGCAGTACTTCGTGCTGCACACCGGAAACCGCGTCGACGCCGTCCTCGGCAGTCAGGTGTTCCGGCATTTGCTCAGGCTCCACCTGCCCTATTTCGAGCAACGCCCGACCGGCGTCCTGGTGGCCAGGATGCACGCGGTGGAAACCATTCGGGAGTTTACGGCCGGAGCGGCGGTCTCCTTGCTGCTCGATTTTCCGTTTCTACTGATCTTCGTGGCGGTGATGTTCTATTATAGTTGGCAGCTCACGCTCATCGCGCTGACCTTGCTGGCGGTGATCGCGCTCTTGAGCTTTGCGGTTACTCCCCTGCTTCGAAGCCGGCTCAACCGGCAGTTCCTCCTCGGGGCGAGAAACCAGGCTTTCCTGACCGAATACATTGCCGGGATCGAAACCGTCAAAGCCCTGCAAATGGAACCCCGGCTGGAGTCTCGATACGACGATTATCTTGCCTCCTATCTCGCCTCCGGTTTCGCCACCCGCCAGCTCTCCAATACCTACAACGTAATCGCCAACGCCCTGGAGCAGACGATGACCCTGGCGATCCTGTGCGTGGGCGCGCTGCTGGTCATGCGCAATGAAGGCTTCACCATCGGCATGCTGGTGGCGTTCCAGATGTTCGCCAGCCGCATGTCGCAACCGATGCTGCGGCTGGCCAGCCTGTGGCAGGACTTTCAGCAGGCCAATATCGCCGTGCAGCGCCTGGGCGACATCATGGATGCTCCCATCGAACCGCATGCGCTAGCGCCTTCCCGCCCCCCCGAAGGAAAGAGCGAGATTCGCGTCGCCGATCTGAGCTTCCGCTACTCCTCGGATCATCCCTATCTTTACCGAAACCTCAATGTCGCCATCAAGCCCGGCCGGCTCACCGTGCTGACCGGCCCCTCGGGTTCGGGGAAAAGCACCCTGGCGAAGCTGCTGGTCGGCTTTTATCAGCCCACGGATGGCCAGATCACCATGGATGGGCGTGACATTCGCACGCTTTCCGCCAACGAACTGCGGCAGCATTTCGGCATCGTTCCCCAAGAGACGTTCTTGTTCTCCGGCTCGATCTACGAGAACCTGCTTGCCGCCAATCCCCTGGCCGGTTTCACGGACGTGGTGCAAGCCTGCAAGACCGCGGAAATCCACGACGTGGTCGAGAAGCTGCCCAATGGCTACAACACGCCGATTGGGGAACATGGCGTAGGGCTCTCCGGTGGACAAAAGCAGCGCCTGGCCATCGCGCGGGCGGTCCTCAAACGCCCTCGGATACTGATTTTTGATGAGGCGACCAGCAACCTGGACCCGCCGACCGCCGAGCGCTTCGCGCAAACCGTGAACCGCTTGAAAGGGCGCATCACCCTGCTCTTCATCGCCCATCAACTTCCCAAGGGACTCGCGGTGGACGAGGTTCTCACGCTGGAGGCCAAGAGAACGCCTTAGCCCAGATGGATAATCCTAAATTCGGCAGTTGCACGCCATTCATGGTTCGATACGCCTGTCCTGAACGCCGTCGAAGGGCTGGCAGTTTGCCAACCGCGGTACATAGTAGGGTAGGCATGCCAAGACGGAAGTTGGCGGATACCCTCACGCCCAGGGGCATCACGATTTCCGGCGCCCACTCGCTGCAGTTTGCCAAGGAGGAAGGCCAGCGGCTCGACGGGCAGGGTGGCGCCGACCGGCTCTACGGGGGCGGGGGCGGTGATCAGCTCTTCGGCAACGGCGGGCGGGATTTTCTTGAGGGGGGACCGGGGGCGGATTATCTTTCGGGTGGAGCGGGGAATGACACCCTTGCTGGCGGGCTCGGCATTGATATCCTGGACGACGGAGCCGACACCGACAGCCTCGATGGCGGGGCGGGCGCCGACACGCTCCAGGGCGGCCCGGGCGCTGATTATCTTGCCGGGGAAGGCGGGGAGGACAGCTACCGGTACGCGAGCGGCGGCGGGGTGGACACCCTCCTCGACGGCGATGGATTGGGCACGATCCAATACGACGGCATCACCTTGACCGGCGGCACGAAAGCGCTCGGCGCCCTGTGGCGCTCGGCCGACGACAGATTCACCTACAGCCTGCGCACCGAAGCTAACAGCTCACAGACACTCGCGATCAGCGGGCCGGGCAACGGCACGCTCTTCATGAAAGACTTCGAAGACGGCAAACTCGGCATTCGGCTGAGCGACACCCCGGCGGCGCCGCCCGCGCCGCCTTCCACCACCCGCGCGATCCGGGGCGATCTCGCCTACCGGTGGTTCTTTCAACCCGCGGACCTGAATGCTCCGCCGGCGGGCTACCGCTACGACCCGATTCCCCAGAACCCGGGCTACTACTTCCTGATTGACGACATCGGCAACATCGTGCGCCATCCCAACGCCCCCTGGAGTGGCGGTTGGCAAGTGATTGGGGGTAGCGAAGGGGCGGACGCCATCACGGTGGGCGATGCCGGCGGCAACCTCAACGGCTTCGGCGGCGACGATGCCATTTATGGTGGCGCGGTGGTGGGCAGGATCAGTGGCAGGGCGGGGAATGGTGCGCCATTCGATGCAACAGCAATTGAGACTCTCTTGAGAAAGGTGGAGTGAAATGATCGGTCTATCTATCTTATTGGCGGTTGTTATCTACGTTTGGCTGGCCCGGGTTGTTGTCAGGCGCATAGAAAACCGGGCTGTGAAATACCTGGTGATTGCCCTATTCATCTTGATTCCGACGTGGGACGTTATTCCGGGGAAGCTGTATTTCAACCACCTCTGCGAAAAAGAAGCGGGACTGAAAATCTTCAAGGTGGTGGAAGGGGTTGAGGGATACCGGGTTTATCCAAATGCGTCGGGGCTGGTCTGGCAAGCACTGGAGGACTATGGCTACAGATTCGTAGAAATAGGGAATGGAAACCAGCTTTACCGATATACCCTGGATTCGACTGGACAAGTCATTAAACAAGAAATTTCGGAATCCATGGCGAGGTACGGTGTTGGCGCAGAAATTAAGCCATTGTTATGGAATGTCAGAAAAGTCGAAGAGTATGTTTTTGATCAGCGCACGAAGGAACGACTCGCGTTAAGAACAACATTTTCTGCTCACGGCAATTGGTTACAGGTGATTTTTAGCCCATACTTAAGCGGTGCTGCTTCTTGCCAAAATCCCCTGCCGACGTCCAAAGATTTGTATTTGAACACCATAAAACCGACCAAATTCACTAACTAACGAAACTGGAGACGACAATGGCTACTATCAATCAATACTTCGAATTTTCTCAGCTAGCACAAGCAAGTTACGCGAATTTAGCACCCAATGTGGACCCGGTTCCGGAACTGCTAAATACGGCAAATTTTGCCCAGCAGCAAGCGAATACTTTTGCCCTCGGCTACACTGTCCTTTCCCAAAGCGTTCCCAATGCCAACGGCTTTTCTGCGACGCTGCTCCAGAATAACGCAACGGGCCAGAAAACTCTTGCTATCCGTGGCACCGACGATTTATTTGACGGCTTGACGGATGTTGTGAGTGTTGCACTTCTCGGAACGACCGCGCTTCAGTCGCAATACCAATCCCTCAAGAGCTACTACCAGCAACTCATCACCGAAGGCAAACTTGGCGCAGCCGAGACCTTCAGCGTCACCGGCCATTCCCTGGGCGGATTCTTGGCGCAGTCTTTCGCCGTCGATTACGCGGACAAGGTTTCACAGACCTACACCTACAATGCCCCCGGCATAGGAGGTGTCGTCGCTGATGTATTGAATGTGCTGGGAGTAACCGCTACGAACATTTCCGTTGCCAACATCACCAATATCATTGCTCAACCCGGACTATCGGCTACGGCGGGCTTAGGCACGATGCTAGGTAATGTGGAAAATGTTTTTATCGAGCAGCAGACCAATCCCTTAAACAATCACAAAATTGGATTCCTCACCGACGCTCTTGCCCTCTACAACCTCTTCGCCCGGCTCGACCCGGCGGTTTCGGTCGAGACGGTCGGCGCGATCCTGAAGGCGAGCGCCAATCGCCCCGAGTCCACCCTGGAAGCCACGCTCTCCGCGTTGGGCAGGCTCTTCGGCAAGACCTATCCGGCCACCGAGACGAGCCGGGATACGTTCTACGTCAATCTTTACGACTTGCAAGCCAACGACGCCTATCGGGCCCGGCAAGGCGGTGCCCGAATCGAATCTATGGCTGGCAAGAGCGCCGATGCCATGAAGAACCTCGCTACGAACGGAGACATCGACGCCCTCGCCACCCGCTACGCCCTCCGGGCGCTCAATCCCTTCGCGGTGCTGGGCGCGAATTATGATGCGTTTAACCCGGAGGGCCAGCTTAATCTGTACGACAAAGCCACGGATTCAGGCGAACTCACCGAAGCATACCTGACGGACCGGGCGAAGCTGCTTGCCTGGAAGAACCGGGATTTCGCCGGCGACGGGCAGCAGGCCCTCAGAAGCGACCGGATCGAGACCTATCAGTTCATCGACAAGACCCTGACGGATGCGCCCACGGGCGGCGATCTTACCCTCACGGTGGTAGGGCGGCAGCTATCGGCGGTGAGCAATCCGGTCAAGGTTATTTTCGGCGGGGACCCGGGAGAGGCGATCACGGGAGGAGACGCTAACGCCGGTGACCGGCTGTATGGCGGGGCCGGCGACGACGCGATCTTTGGTGAGGGCGGGAACGACTATCTCGAAGGCGGAGCCGGAAACGATACCTTACAGGGCGAGGAAGGAGCCGATCTGCTGGTGGGCCTGTCGGGAAACGACAGCCTTTCTGGAGGGGGTGGTAATGACACGCTGCGAGGCGGCGCGGGCGATGACAATTTAGAGGGCGGGGACGAGAGCGACTCGTTGTACGGCAATGGAGGTGCCGACACGCTGCGGGGCGGTAAAGGCAACGATTATCTGGAAGGAGGTGCCGGAAACGACACCTACATCTTCACGAGCGGTGACGGAACGGACACGATTGCCGATAGTGACGGCGGGGGCCAGATTAAATATGACGGGGTGGCTCTTGTCGGCGGAAAGCAGGTTGCCGCCAATGTTTGGCGTTCGGATGGTGAAAAATTTTCCTATACCTTGCCTGCCGAGGCGAACGGTTCGCGGGTTCTCGCCATCGACGGTCCGGATGGTACGTTGTTTGTCAAAGATTTCCAGGGCGGGGACCTCGGGATCACTCTGGAGGACGCCCCGCCGGTGCGGCCCACCCCGCCTAGTGGCGGACGGGAAATCCGAGGTGATTTTGCCCCCAAATGGTTTTACGAACCGGCTGATCTTCATAACCCGCCGCCGGGCTATTGGTATTCCCCCATCGGCGCGGATGCCCCGGGTCATCCCAATCCCTATGCCGGCTATTACTTGCTGGTAGACGATATTGGCAATGTCGTACGCGACCCAGGCGTGCCTTGGACGGGGGGCTGGCAGAACCTATTCGGGAGCGCGGGTTCCGATTCCATCGTTATGGCGGATGCGGGTGGCAGGATAAGCGCGCTTGGGGGGAACGACTCCGTCCTCGGTAGCCGGGTAGGGGATTTGATCGGCGGTGGGGGGGGTGACGATTTCATAGAGGGCGGCGTGCCTGATCTACCGTACCCGGACACGGAACTGCTTTATCCCGAAGGGGAACTGATTACCGGAGCGGTCGATGATTCGCTTGGTGGGGCGGCAGGGAACGACACGCTCATCGGCGGGCGGCTGGATGAGTTGGCGACCATCGTAGACGGGCGGGGCGAGGCGAGCGGCGAAAAAGGAGATTGGATCAATGGGGGCCAGGGCGACGATGGTATCTATGGAAGCGCGGGGAGCGACGCCCTCTTGGGGGGTGGCGGGAAAGACGTGATCTACGGGGGGCCGGGAGACGATCTTTTGGACGGAGATGACTCGTATATCCCGTATCATCCCGTCTATCAAAGTGCCGGGCTTTGGAAATTCGAGCCTACCGCGGGTTCTTTTACGGTCAAACTTTTTCCGGTGGTGGGCCCTCAGGCCTCTGACTATGAATATTATCGAGACTATGGCGGAGATGACCAGCTCTTCGCCGGAGACGGTAACGATGTACTACTGGGGATGCTCGGCAATGACTTGCTGGCGGGGGAAGCCGGAGAGGATACCTTGGCCGGGTGGGAAGGCGATGACCATCTGCTGGGCGGAGCGGGCGACGATTTGCTGGCGGGGGATTTCGGTCGTTACGAGCAGCCTGGGGCTCGGGATGTCGGAATAAGCTCGAAAATGGAGCCTGGGGCTACCGGGCTGTATGCTCCCGCACCACAGCAGATCGACCAACAAGGCAATGACATCCTCGATGGTGGCGATGGGCAAGACCTTCTTTATGGGGAAGGCGGAGATGATGTTCTGAGCGGGGGTGCGGGCATAGATTCCCTATGGGGAGACGCCGATTATTTGCCTGATGAGCTGCATGGTTCCGATTACCTGGATGGCGGAGCTGGTGACGATTTCCTGCGGGGTGGCGGTGGAAATGATTTCCTGGTGGGCGGTGAAAGCAGTGACTGGATGGATGGGGAAGATGGGAGCGACATCTATTCGTTTACGAAAGGTGACGGCCAAGATCTGATTCGCGATTCCGGCAGCGAGGGCACCGATGTTCTCCGGCTCAACGGGATGGGCCGGAGCGAGGTTGCAGTTGGTCGATTTGCCAGTGGAACTTTGCAGATTACCGCGTCTGACGGTGATGCTATCACTATTCAGGGACTCTCCAGCAATGACGCATCGGGGGTGGAACGCATTGAGTTTGGCGATGGAACGGTGCTTGAAGGGGAGGGGTTAAGAAATTTCCCAATGATGCCACTGGGTGGGGATGGCTGGGTAGCGGCCTCGGCCACGGATGATGAGATTGATGCATCGGCCGTTACGTCTGCTGACCCCAGCGGGTTTGTGATGGTAGACGGCGGACAAGGAAACGATGTCATTTATGGGATTGGGAATGCGGTCCTCTATGGCAATGAAGGCGATGACACGATCTACGGGGCGGGAGATAGTTTAGCGGGAGGGGCGGGAAACGATACGCTGATGGGGGGTGTAGGGAGTGATACTTACCTTGCATTTTCTGCGGACACCGGCGTAGACACTATTGTTGATTCAGGCTTTGCTCCCGATTGGGAGGCCCAGTACCTCGCTTGGTATTACCAGTCCATTGGCATCGCTGATCCGGCCCTGCATCGGGATTTCGGGGGAATGTTTGTGACGGACTGGGCCTATGAAGGCGGCGCTTGGGCGAGCTTCGAGGCAGTCCCGGAAGAATACCGGGATCAGGTGCGATACATCGAGCCGCTGCCGGAGGTCACGGTGCCGTCGTCCAATAACTACGCTACGCTGGCGCCCTACTTTGCCTCAGGTCAAAGCGATCTCGACGTCGTTGAATTTGCCGATGGCCTTGCACTGAGCGATCTTTCCCTTTCCTGGACTGGGCTTGGCGTGGATGATCCATCGACCGGGGAACCGAGGTTGCACTTGGGGCTCGAGCTTTCCTGGGGCACAGGAAGCGGGCTTCGAATCGCTTTGCCCGGGGCGAATGACCCGATTGGCTTTGGAATCGAGCAAGTTCAGTTTATTGACGGGACCATGTTCGGCATGGATGAACTCATCAGCCGTGCTCCGCTGATCCCGACTAATGCCGTGATCGGCACGCCGGGAGATGATTTTCTCGATGGGAGTGAAGGTGATGACTGGTTTAAGGGCGGCATGGGTGATGACTTCCTCGAGGGCGGCCCCGGCGACGACACCTATGTTTTCGATATCGGCGACGGGGTGGACACGATCATCGACCAGGCCCTGCCCGGCGAGCCCAACACCCTGGTCTTCGGACCGGGCATCGCGCCCGAAGACCTCTCTCTGGGGCTGGGGTCTCTCCTCATCCAAGTAGGCGATAACGGCGATGCCCTCCACCTGGACAACTTCGATCCCAATGATGTTTATGGACCCCGGACCCTCGACCGATTCGTCTTCGAGGGAGCGGCGGGCGCAACGCTGAGCTATGAAGAACTGGTGGCCCGGGGCTTCGACATCCCGGGAACCGAGTATGGCGACGGGCTCGCCGGGACCAACGTCAGCGACCGGCTCAGCGGCGGCGGCGGCGACGATTCCCTGGACGGCGGCGCGGGCGACGACGTGCTAACGGGGGGCGAAGGGCTGGATTCCCTCGTCGGCGGGGAGGGCGACGATCTGTTGGACGGCGGCTCCGGCGATGACGGGCTGGACGGCGGCGAAGGCGGCGATACCTATTTATTCGGCCTGGGTTCGGGATACGACTATATATATGACACCGGAACCGGCCCCGAGGATGTGGACGGGGTGCGGATGGGGTCGGGCATTGATCCCGATAGCCTCCTAGTCAGTCAGGACGATGCCAGCCTCTATCTTGCGGTGCCGGACACCGGCGATATCTTGCAGTTGGACAGTTGGCGGGTGGATCCTGCCGCCCGGCTAGAGCGGATCGAATTCGCGGATGGCACGGTGTGGAGCCCGGAAGACCTGGAGGCCCGGCTGGCGCCTCCCAACCAAGCTCCCGTCGTCAACAACCCGCTTTCGGATATCGTGGCCGAGGAGGATCGGGAACTCGGGTTCCAGATTCCCGCGGGCACTTTCTCCGACCCCGATCCAGACGATGCCTTGAGCCTGACGGCCTGCCTCGCGGATGATTCGCCCTTGCCGGATTGGCTCGGATTCGACCCGGTGACGGCCCGCTTTTCCGGAACCCCGGAGAATGACCACGTGGGGGTGTGGCGGGTTCAGGTGACCGCCACGGACCCGGAAGGGTTGGCGGCGGCGGATCGTTTCGATCTGGTGGTAACCAACGTGAACGACGCTCCCGTGCTAACGGAGTTGCTGGCCGACCCAACGGCCACGGAAGACCAGCCTTTCAGCTTTGTCGTGCCGACGGGCACCTTTGCCGACAGCGACGCCGGCGACACCCTGTTCACGTTCGCCACGGCGGCCGCCGGCGGCCCGCTGCCGGCCTGGCTCGGCTACGACCCACAGACTGCCGCCTTCAGCGGCACGCCGGCCAACGCCGATGTCGGGACCCTCGACGTCGCCATCACGGCCATCGACACCGGCGGCGCATCGGTCACGGAAAGTTTCAGCATCATGGTGGCCAACAGCAACGACGCCCCGCTGCTGGCCAACCCCCTCCCCGATCAAACCGGGCGGGAGCAGCAAGCCTTCGTCTTCACGGTCCCGGAGGCCACTTTCGCCGATGTCGATCGGGGCGACGTCCTGGCTTACGCGGCCGACCTGGAAAACGGCGACCCCCGGCCCGGCTGGCTCGGTTTCGATGCCGCCCAGCGGCGCTTCTCCGGAACCCCCGGCCTCACCGACAGCGGCCGCTACCGGCTGCGCGTCACCGCCACCGACGCGGCCGGCGCAGCCGCCGCCGACGTCTTCGAGCTGACGGTAGCGGACTCGGGCGGCGTCGGGCAAACCCTGATCGGCACGGCCGGCGACGACACCCTCACCGGCACCTCCTTCGACGACCTTCTCGACGGCCGCGGCGGACGGGACACCCTGCGCGGTCTGGCCGGCAACGATCGCTTGCTCGGCGGCGACGGCGCCGACCGCATCGCTGGGGGCGCCGGCGACGACGTGCTGGCCGGAGGACGCGGTCCGGACACCCTCGAAGGCGGGCCCGGCAACGACCGCTACCAATACCTTGGGCAGGGCGGCCAGGACACGATCGAAGACACCGGCGGCCAGGACACGCTGCGCTTCGGCGCCGGCATCGCCCCCGGCAGGGTGCGGCTGGAGCGGCGCCATGGAGATTTGGTGGTGGACCTGGCCGGCCCCCATGGGCAGATTCGCGTCAAGGACTGGTTCACCCACCCGGACCGCCGCATCGAGAGCTTCGAATTCGCCGACGGCACGGTCTGGAGCGAAGCCCACATCCGGACCCGCCTGGAACCGAGACGTCATGCCGACCGCCCCGCCGGGTTCGGGCCAGAGGAGGAACCCTCCCCAGTCGGGCCTGATCGCCTCCGGCTGCCGGACGGGCGAGGAGGCCGGGATCCCGCCCCCGCGCCGCGCCGCCACCCCGAAACCCGCGATGCCATGGCGGACCGCATCGCCGACCACCTGGCCCCGGTTCCCCGCTTCGACTTCGAGGCGCTGGGACGCGCTCTGCAAACCCTCTCCGAGCCGAATGACCGCCGCGAGACACTCACCCCGGCCCAGCTCGTCCAGCGCTGGAGCGCCCTGCAACGCTGGGCCGACGGCTGGGCCGACGCCGCCGGCGGCGCCCAGGAAGGCGCCTGGCTCGGAACGGCGTTCCTCTCCGGCGGCCTGCGGGCTCCGGGCGCCGAGGGCCTGGGCTGGGGTTTCGGCGGCTCTACCGGGATGAGCCGCGACCCGGCGGGGTTCAAGCCGCTGCAAGGATTGAGCGAAGGGTTCCGGCAACTGTAACGTGAACCCCGGCTATCCAGCGGCTTCGTGAAACTCTCCCAAGCGGTCCGGCGCCGGGCCGACAACAATCTCTCGGCCGATCCGGCCGACTTCGCGCCCTTGCTGTCGCGCATCCGCGACCAGCCGCCTGCGCCCCTTTCGGGCTGGATGCTGCGGCTGCTGCTCGCCTTGCTGTTCGGAATGCTGCTCTGGGCCACTTTCGGACGGCTCGACATTGTGGCGGTGGCCGGCGGCAAGATTGTCCCCCAGACCTATCTCAAGATCGTGCAGCCGGCCGAACAAGGCATCATCAAGCAGATTCTGGTGCGCGAGGGCGAGCTGGTTCAGCAAGGCCAGGCACTGATCCGCATGGATGCGGTGCTCACCGAGGCGGATGTCAAATCGGTGCAAGCCGAATACGACAACAAGCGCCTGGCGCTGCGCCGCATCGATGCGCAGTTGTCGGGCGGATCGCTCACCTTCGAAAAGGGCGACCCCGAGGAACTCTTTACCCGGATCCAGGCCCAGTATCAGGCCAACGTCCAGGCTTACGAGAACGCGCTGGCCGAGCAGCAGGCCCTGCTCGACAAAGCCCGGCAAGACTTGGCCGCCGCCCAGGAAACCCGAACCAAGCTCGAACAGGTGCTGCCGCATTACCTCGAGCAGGAAAAAGCCTTCGAGCAGCTCGCCCGGGACGGCTTTGCCGGAAAAATCGTCGCCACCGACAAGCAGCGGGAACGGATCGAGCGGGAACAGGACCTGCGTGCCCAGGAATATATTCTCCG
>JAHFQX010000019.1:0-25893 GCA_023259135.1 Betaproteobacteria bacterium
TGTAGGCGCGCAAGATGAGATCGCGGAACTCGCGCTCCTTCTGCGCCAGCGCCTGTTCTTTCTGCTGGCCGCTCAGGCGCCCGCCGACGTTGAGATACGCCTGCCGCTCGTAGCGGCCGAGGTTCAGCACCTCGAAGGCGCGAAACGGCTTGCCGGACTCCTTCAGCTCGCGCTGCACCTGGATCAGGCGCTTGCGGGTGGTGTGGATGGCGAACTTGCCGAGGTCGGTGGCGATCCACTTGCGCCCCAGCTTCTCCGCCACCGCCGCCGTGGTGCCGGAGCCGCAGAAGAAATCGGCGACGAGATCGCCTTCGTTGCTACTCGCAATTATGATTCTCTCAAGGAGAGTTTCCGGCTTCTGAGTTGGATAACCGACATTCTCTGGGTTTGCGCCGAGAACGTGGTTAATCTCCCAAACATCGCGCATTGGTGCACCGGCTGATTCTTCCTCCAACACTTCCTTTGTCGTCTCACCTCGGACTTTCTTTCCGCCGAATCGCTTTAGTGTGGCCTCAGAAAGTTCTTGGAACTGCTGGTTCCAAACAGTCTTCTCATTCCTTCCAAACCAGAAAATTGTATCGTGACTCCTCTGGAACATCGGCGATTTGGCCGGCCAACGCCGATAGTGCCAAATGATCTCGTTCTTGAAGCAGTCGCGCCCGAATACCTCATCCATTGCCAAGCGGATGAACGCATTCACCCGCCAATCACAATGCACGTAAATGCTCCCTTCGTTGTGGAGCAAATCCCGCATCAAAATCAGCCGCTCGTAAATCATCGAAATAAACGAATCCGCCCCGCGCCCCCAGGTGTCGCGGTAGGCGATCTGCTCCAGCAGGTTCGGTTCCTTGTGGAAGGTCTCGCCGCCGATCTCGATGTCCATGGAGAAGTCGGCGCCGACGTCGAAGGGCGGATCAATGTAGATGAGCTTGAGGCCGCCCGCGTCCTCGATTCTCCGGCGCAGCGCGCCGCTCTTGAGGCTGGAGAGAATCAGCTTGTTGTCGCCCCAGATGAGCTTGTTGGTCCAGCCCTTGAGCTGGCGGCCGCGAGTGTCGAACATATCCATCGTGCCGAGTTCCGGTTTCTCCTGGCGCGGCTCGTCCACGTGCTCCAGCGACTGGAACGGCAGCACCGTGGCGCACACGTCGCGGGTCTTGCCGTTCCACACCAGCTCCACCTCGCGCTTGTCCTCGAACAGGATGAAGCGGTATTTCTCCGGCAGCGCTCTTCCCTGCTGGATGAGCTGGATCAGGTCGCGCTTTTCGGCGTCGGAAATTTCGTAGGCTTGTTTGGGGGGTTTAGCCATGGTCATTCGCTTGGCTTCTTGGCCGTTGATTTTTTGGCGCCAGAACTCTTCGGCAATTGCTTGACGGCTTTCTCGAAATCCTGCTCGGCCGGACTCGGCAGATTGGCCTGCTGAATGCGGAATTTTTCGTACTCCAGTTCAGCCCTGGCCACGGCGTCCTCGCGCGAAACGCGTCCGGCGTGCGTGAGAATCTCGCGTTCGCTCATGCGCAGGAATTCGTCCAGCTTCACGATCCAGTCAGCCATGTACATGGGCTTGCGGTTGAGGGCGCGCAGTTCGGCAAACTCCAGATAGGCGTTGACGATACGGTTGAGTTCGTCGAGTTCGTTACTGGTGAGATAATTCTTGGCGATGGCGGCGTCATCCTTGCGAGGCTGGGCGCCCAGCCAGGAGGTCATGCCCATATTGGGCTTGCCCGCATCGGCGCGGCTGATGATGACTTCCGCCGCCGTCTGCCCATGTACCGCCCAGTGCAGCTTGTTCTGTACCATGGCAAAGAACTGGCGCGAGGCCTCGGTATTGGGGTCGTAATCGATGCTGGTGGCGTAGATATCCAGCACCTTGCGCCAGAACACTTTTTCCGACGAGCGGATGTCACGGATACGCGCCAGCAATTCGTCGAAATAATTACCGCCCCCGCCGCGTTTCAGTCGTTGATCATCGAGCGCAAAGCCTTTGACGATGTACTCGCGCAACTGCTGCGTGGCCCAGATGCGGAACTGCGTGCCGCGATGGGACTTGACGCGATAGCCAACAGAGATAATGACATCGAGGTTGTAGTGGGCGACGTCGCGCTCCACCTGCCGCTTGCCCTCGGATTGAACCATCCGGAAATTCCGGAGAGTTGGATCCGGCGCGAGTTCGCCTTCGTCGTAAACGTTACGAATATGCTCGCTGATCGTGCGCACGTCCTTCTGGAAGAGATCGGCCATCTGCTTTTGAGTCAGCCAGACGGTCTCGCCCTGAAGCTGCACTTCCAGCCGAGTCTTGCCGTCCGGGGTTTGATACAACAGTATGGCGTCGTCCCGTTTACGCACGGCTAGTCTCCCTGGTATTCCGTGAACGCGGTCGCCAGCGCCGCGAAAGCCTGCGGTTTGTGTCGCTCGAATCCGGCCTGATCGACATAGACGAAACGATAGGCGGGGCCGCCCTCGGCCTGGCTCGCTTGAGTGGCATCCGCGCACCACTGGCGCAGGCGAGCCATTTTTTGCGGCAGGTCGAGTTCGGCACGGCCCTTGGTCTCGACGATCCAGACCGTGCCATCGCCGGTCTTGACGATGAAGTCGGGCATGTAAGTGGAGAGATCGCCGTCGGCCTTGACGTAATCAATCTTGAAGCCGACGGCGAGGTAGTTCTTGGCAAACGATGCGACGTCCGGCACGGCATCGAGAAAACCGGCAAAGGCCAGTTCGAATCCGCCCGCGTGTGGCTCGCCGACGATCTTGCTGAACAGCGATTTCTTCGGGGCGAGGTAGGGCCGGTTCTCGGTGCGGAAGGGGCGCGTGTTGCGCAGGCGGATACGGTCTTCGATACGCGACGTGCCGCTGTCCTGCACGGTGAGGGCGTTGATGGCCTTCTTGAAGGTATCGAACAAAATCTTCCCGGCCTCGGGCTCGGAGAGGTTGCGCAGCACCACCGGGTCTTCGAGGTTGACCGGTGAGGACTCGAACAGGTGCCCGGCCATGAAGGCCCGCACCTTGGGGTAAAGCAGGTCGTAACCGCCCACGAGCCGCAGCTCCTTCAGCAATTGCCGGGCGAAAAAGCCCACGACCGAGCGGTAGTCGGCCGGCCCGGCGCCATCGAGCAGGATGGTGTGGTGGACCTCGGCATCGAGCATGGTTTTAAAGACGATCTCGCGGGTTTCCTCCAAGGTAAAAGGCTTGAGCTCGAGCTTTGGATTGCCGAACGTCGCGGGGTCAAGCGCGTCGAGGTTCTTGAATTCACGATTGAACCGCCGGGTAAGCCTGGGCAGTTCGATATCCAGCGCATCCAGATTCTTATCGGCGTCCTGGGTGTCCACCTCCACCACGAGCGAGTCCTTGCGCTCGGCGCCCGGACCCATCGGTTTGTACTCAAAGTCAACGCCCTGCTCGGTCTTGAGCGACTCAACAAATTCCATGAAGGCGGCCGTGCCCATGACCGAGACGGTTTCAGGCGTATCCGAGCCGAAGTACATGCGGCGCAGCCCTCGACCGAGGGTTTGCTCAGGGAGGATATTGCTCTTGGCGACGTAGGCGCGCAGACCGACGATGGTGGTGACGTTGCGCACGTCCCAGCCTTCCTTGAGCATCAGCACGGAGACGATGGCTTTGACCGGGCTTTCCCAGGAATCTATCGCATTGGCTTCACGACGGAGCTTTCTTAATTCCTCCTCGTTTTTGCTGGACGCGGCTTCGGAAATCTCACCGTTGCTCTTGGTGTGGATGACGAGCACGGCGTCGCCTTCGAGTTCCGGACAAATTTTGCGCAAGTATTCGCCGACTTCGTCGCAGTTGCGCGTGTCGTCCACCATGACGAACAACACTGCCTTCTTCCCCAGCGCCTCGTGCTCGGCGTAGCTCTTTTTCCATTCCTCAATGCCGAGTTGCAAATAGTCCGCGTAATGCTCGGTGAAAATCGCGCTCGTGTGTTCTTGCAGCCGGCTGCGGCTGGCGGGATCCGGCAGCACCGGATGCTTGACGACATTCTGGTATATCGCTTCCACCAACGGATAGTCGGAAACCGTCTGCACGAAAATCGCGCCGTTGTCGTGCCGGGGCGTGGCGGTTACGTCCACTTGCAGCGCAAGACGGCCGTCTTTCTGCAACATGCGGTGATGGATGTCCTGGATGCTCTTGAACCAGGCCATCTTGGGATCGTGGATGTGATGCGCCTCGTCGTTGAAAACGGCCAGTTCGTCGATCTCGCGCACGATTTCGCCCAGATCGGTTTTGCTGTCGGTGGTCTTGCCCACCGGCTTGGGACCAAATGGATCGAGGAAGTAGTCGCGCAAATCTTCATCATCCAGCGACGGTTCGCGCGCGTCGCCGAGATAGACGCGATGGATATTGGTGAGGAATAGGTTGCCCGTCTCGCGCACGACACGGACGTCGTCCTGAATATGCAGCGCGAGCTGGAAGTCGTCCCGCCAGTTGCGGCCCTGGTGGCCGTTGTCCGGAAGAATGGGGTCGTTGAAGAAGATGCGCAATCCGTCGAAATCGGCGCGCAGACGGTCGAGGACGATGATGTTGGGCGCAATCAGGAGAAAATTTCGCGCCAGCGTCGAATCGGTTTCGTAGAGCTTGTGGAAAAAGCTCCAGGCGATGAGCAGCGACAGGACTTTGGTCTTGCCCGCGCCGGTCGCCATTTTCACGACGTAACGCGGCCAGTCTTCGTCGAACATATTTGTCGAAACGGCGCCCGATGCGTCGTAGCGAAGCAGGTCGAACTTGTCGCGCACCTGACGTACATCATGCAACCAGATCACCGTCTCCACCGCTTCGCGCTGGGCGAAGTAATAACGGAACGGCGACAGCGTGCCGTCATCCTGCTCGACAAGGTGCTCGGCCTCGAACCACCAGTTCAGGAGCGCCCGGGATGTCTCTGAAACCCCCGCATAGCTCGCGCTCCGCCACGCCGATACCTCGCTGCGAATCTTTGCGACCAGCGGGGGCAGCAGCTTTTCGTAGGCGGTGCTCCGCAGTTCTTCCGCCGCCGGAAACCAGCGCTGGTCCGGGAGTAATTCGGTATAGGGTGATTTTGGAAATTCGGGGTGTAGCGCCATGGGTTGAATTTTACGGTGCTGGTGGCCTAAAAAGGGCTGCAAGCGATGATACCCGCTATGGTAGCCGACGTGGCTCCGAGACGACATATCGCAGAGGTGGGCGGCGGAGCGAACACGGGGCGGCGTAGCAGAGGTCTGTGTCGTAGACGCTCATCAGGAAGCCGACGCGCTGGATGATCTCCGGGATATCCTGGACGGCGAGCAGCAGAAAGCCGCTGGGCAGGAGCAGTTTTAGCACGTAGGGAGCGCCGAGCATGGCGATGCCGGCGGTATGTGTCTCAAGCGGCTTTCGCGCGGTGGGCGATTGGGGTGGCATATAATCCCCAGTTCATCCTTCAAGGACTCTTCATGCAAAATTTGCGTTCTGATCGGCTGCTGGGCTGGGCGGCCTTGGCCGCGCTGATCATCGGCTGCTTTCTGGTGCTGCGGCCGTTCCTGACCGCCTTGCTGTGGGCGGCGATTCTGGCCACCATCGGCTGGCCGGCATTCCGCCATGTGGATCGACTGGTGGGAGGACGGCGGGTGTTGGCGGCTTTGCTGATGACCTCGCTGGTGACCCTGGTGCTGTTGGGGCCGTTCGTCCTGGTGGCGGTGAGTCTGGCGGACAGCGTGGCGCAGTTGGGCGATGCCGTCATGGAGACCTTCCGCAGCGGCTTGCCGGACCCCCCCGGCTGGCTCGCCGGTATTCCCTGGGTGGGGGATCGGCTGCATGCCTATTGGCAAGATTTCGCCCATGACGGCCAGCGGCTTGCCGAGGCTCTGCGTCAGGCGGTGGACTTGACCAAGGGCATGTTGCTAGGCTGGGGCAAGGCCCTGGGGGTCGGGGTGCTGGAATTGGGGCTGAGCGTGTTTTTGGGCTTCTTCTTTTTCCGGGACGGCGAGATCCTGGCGGCGGAATTGCGCGCGGCGCTGGCCCGGTTGGCCGGAGCGCAGGCCCAGCAACTGCTGCGGATCGCCGCCGGCACGGTGGAGGGGGTGGTGTTCGGCATTCTCGGCACCGCCCTGGCCCAGGGCATTCTGGCCGGTATCGGTTTCGCCGTCGCCGGGGTGCCGGGGGCGCTGCTGCTGGGGCTGGCCACTTTCTTCCTGTCGGCGGCGCCGGTGGGGCCGCCCTTGGTGTGGATTTCGGCGGCTTTCTGGCTGTTTCAGCAGGGCAGTCCGGGCTGGGCGCTGTTCGTGGCGCTGTGGGGCCTGTTGGTGGTCAGCACGGTGGACAACATCATCAAGCCGCTCATCATCAGCCGGGGTTCCAGCCTGCCTTTCGCCCTGGTGTTCTTGGGAGTGCTGGGCGGCGTGCTGGCTTTCGGCCTGATCGGCGTGTTCCTGGGGCCGGTGCTGGTGGCGGTGGCCTACCGGCTGGTGACCGAGTGGCTCAGCGGCGGCTTGGCGGATTCGCCCGAATAGGATGGCCGGTCATTTTTCAACCAGCGGAGCTGATTCGATGTCTGCGGCGAGCAACGGCGGTGGCGGGTCCCGTAGCGTTGAAAAATCGTTCTTGGCCAGGACGGTCTTGAGGTAGGAAATGCTGGCGATGGCTGCGGCCATATAGGGGTCGCGTCCGCCGAAATGAATTTTTAGATAACGATGGGCGTTGGCGAAGTCGTCGCTGAGGCGCTTGAGCACCAAACCCTGGAAGAAGCCCGGCGTCTTCCGCAGCAAATCCTCGGCGCTGGCATAAAGTACGATTTCGCGGCCATCGGGAGCGCGGGTTCGGTCCAGGCCCCCCATGACGAACTCCCAGTAGAGAAAGTCGTGGCACTTCTCTATGTAAAAGGGGTCGGCAATCTGGCTGAGGAGATCGGCGGTGCCGACCATTCGGCCAACCCAGACATGGGCCGCCGGATAGGCCTCGAGCAGGGCCGCTGGATCCTGATGGAAAGCGGTGGCATGGATCAGCTCGGCGAGGGGCGCGTACTCGGCAAGCTCGGTGCCCATCAAGTAGGCTTTGGTGAATTCGACGCTGCGCGCCTCGTGGTGCGGGGCCAGGGCGGCGCCGCTGAGGTCGGCCTCAGCGCCGCTGCGGCGCAGGAATCCGATGTCGTGGAACAGGGCCAGCAGCACCCCGGCCAGCGCCAGATCCGGACCCAGGGGGTGGCCTTCCTCCGCTTGGCGGGCTTCGTAGCCGTCCACCAGCCGCGCCATCACCAGTGCCGTGTCGAGGGTGTGATGCAGGTCGTGGTAGGGCGTATCGCAGGCCAGCAGGCCCGGATAGTCGCCGCGGAAGGCGCGAGCCACGTCGTTGAACGCTTTCCACAGCAGCCTGCGGTTCCAGGCAGCGCCGTAACGGGCGCCCAGCACGGTGTCGATGGCTTGGGCGACGGCGTAGGGGTTTTCCAGATTTATCTGGCCGGTAACGTCATGCTGGGGGATGCGGTTCGACATTTTTACGTTTCCCGATTTACGTTTTCCGATAGATTTCGGCGCCACCTTTCACGAACTCCAGGGCCTTGGCCTCCAGCCCTTTTTGAAGGGCCTGGGTTTCTTCGAGGCCTTGGCGGGAAGCATAGTCCCGGACTTCCTGGGTGATTTTCATGGAGCAGAAGTGGGGTCCGCACATGGAGCAGAAGTGGGCCAGCTTGGCTCCTTCCTGGGGCAGGGTCTCGTCGTGGAATTCCCGGGCCTTGTCGGGATCCAGCCCCAGATTGAACTGATCGTCCCAGCGGAATTCGAAGCGGGCCTTGGACAGCGCGTTGTCGCGGATCTGGGCGCCGGGATGGCCCTTGGCGAGATCGGCGGCGTGGGCGGCGATTTTGTAGGCCATGATGCCGTCCTTGACGTCGTCCTTGTTCGGCAGGCCCAGGTGTTCCTTGGGAGTGACGTAGCACAGCATGGCGGTGCCGTACCAGCCGATCATGGCGGCGCCGATGGCGCTGGTGATGTGGTCGTAGCCCGGCGCGATGTCGGTGGTGAGGGGCCCCAGGGTGTAGAACGGCGCTTCGTGGCAGTATTTGAGCTGGAGCTCCATGTTCTCCTTGATGAGGTGCATGGGGACATGGCCGGGGCCCTCGATCATCACCTGCACGTCGTGGCCCCAGGCGATTTCGGTCAGTTCCCCCAGGGTTTTCAATTCGCTCAATTGGGCCTCGTCGTTGGCGTCGCGGATCGAGCCGGGACGCAGGCCGTCTCCCAGGGAAAACGCCACGTCGTAGGCTTTCATGATGTCGCAGATTTCCTCGAAGCGGGTGTAGAGGAAACTTTCCCGGTGGTGGGCCAGGCACCACTTGGCCATGATGGAGCCGCCGCGGGACACGATGCCGGTGAGGCGCCGGGCCGTCAGGGGAATGTAGGCCAGCCGCACCCCGGCGTGGATGGTGAAGTAATCCACGCCCTGTTCGGCCTGCTCGATGAGGGTGTCGCGGAAAATCTCCCAAGTGAGTTCCTCGGCGCGGCCGTCGACTTTTTCCAGGGCCTGGTAGATGGGCACGGTGCCGATGGGCACCGGGCTGTTGCGCAGAATCCATTCCCGGGTTTCGTGGATGTGCTTGCCGGTGGACAGATCCATCACCGTGTCGCCGCCCCAGCGGATGGCCCAGGTCATCTTGTCCACTTCTTCCTGGATGCTGGAGGCCAGCGGCGAATTGCCGATGTTGCAGTTGATCTTCACCAGGAAGTTGCGGCCGATGATCATGGGCTCGCTCTCCGGGTGGTTGATGTTGTTGGGGATGATGGCGCGGCCCCGGGCCACTTCGTCCCGGACGAATTCCGGGGTGATGACCTTGGGGAGGGCGGCGCCGAAGCTCTGCCCCGGATGCTGGGCTTTCAAGAGGTCGGAAAGCGCATCCGGCCGCTGGCTTTCCCGGATGGCGACGAATTCCATCTCGGGCGTGACGATGCCGCGCCGGGCGTAGTGCATTTGGGTGACGTTAGCTCCCGCCTTGGCCCGGCGCGGCCGGCGCTCCAGACCCGGAAAACGCAGCTCGGCCAAGCCGGGATCGGCCTGCCGCCGCCGGCCGTATTCGGAACTGATGCCGGACAGGGTTTCGGTGTCGTTGCGCTCGTCGATCCACCGGGCCCGCAATGGCGGCAGACCCTGGCGGATGTCGGGCCGGAATGCCGGATCGGCGTAGGGGCCGGAAGTGTCGTAGACGAAGAGGGGGGGATTGGCCTCGCCTCCCATGGCGGTGGGGGTGGGGCTCTGGGAGATTTCTCGCATGGGCACCCGGATGTCGGGGCGGGAGCCTTCCGCATAGGCTTTCCGGGAGTTGGGCAAGGGCTGCTCGGCCGCCTGATCCAGCCGGGCGGTCCGGTTGAGGAACTCGAGATGGGCATTCATGGTCGCTCCTACCAGAAAATTCAGGAGCGTTGCGGGAGGCAACGCTTTCCTACGGCGGCATTACCCGCGTCAGGTTCAAAGGGTATTTCTCACCCCGCCCCTCGATGGGCGAGGACCCCTACGTCGATCATGCGAAGCTAATGGAAATGTGGAATAATTGCAAGCTAACGATTTAAACTAACCGATCGGTCAGGAAATCATGGACTTCGAACAAGCCCGTTTCAACATGGTGGAGCAGCAAATTCGTACCTGGGATGTGCTCGATCAGGATATTTTGGACTTGCTGTTCCGGGTCAGGCGCGAGAACTTTGTTCCGGAGGCCTATCGCGCCCTGGCTTTCGCCGACATGGAAATTCCCCTGGGTTACGGCGAGGCGATGTGGCCCCCCAAGCTGGAGGCCCGGGTTCTGCAAGCCCTGGAAGTGAAAGCCGGCGACGCGGTGCTGGAGGTGGGCACCGGCAGCGGTTATTTCACAGCTTTGCTGGCCTACAAGGCCAGGCAAGTGTTGAGCGTGGAAATCATTCCTGAATTCACGCAACAGGCAAAAGCGCGGCTGGCGGCCCAGGGCATCTTCAACGTCGCCCTGGAAACCGGCGACGCCGCCCGGGGCTGGCCGTCCCAGGGGCCTTACGACGTGATCGTGCTGACCGGCTCGGTGCCGGTGCTGCCGGAGGCTTTCAAGAAAAGTCTTAAGCCGGGCGGGCGCCTGTTCGCCATCGTCGGCGATGCGCCGGTGATGGAAGCGCGGCTGGTGACCTGCGGCGGCGACGGCATCCACGCCGCCGCCAATCTTTTCGAGACCTGCGTGCGGCCGCTGGTGAATGCGCCGCAACCCGAGCGCTTCGTGTTCTGAAATAGGGCCGGGAAACTGCATTGATCTATCGTGATTGGACCTTGACCATGAGATTGAAACCACTCATTGCGCTGCTGGTCGGCTTGTCGGTGAGTTCTTCCCCCTATGCCGCGGATTTATTGCAGGTCTACCGGGACGCGCTCAGCAACGACGCTGCCTATGCCTCGGCGCGGGCCGCCTGGACCGCCAGCCGGGAGAAGCTGCCCCAGGGTCGGGCGCTGCTTTTGCCGGGGGTGAGCTTCGGCGCCAACACCACTTATAACGATCGGGAGATCAACTTTCGCAGCGGCGCCCCCAGCGCCGTCGGCCAGTTCAACAGCAACGGCTACAACGTGTCGGTGACCCAGCCGCTGTACCGCAAGCAGAATTTCGTGCAATACGAACAGGCCAAGACTCAACTGACCCAGGGCGACGTCCAGTTGCAACTTGCCCAGCAGGATTTGGCGCTGCGCGTTGCCCAGGCGTATTTCGACGTGCTGCTGGCCGAGGACAACGTCAGCCTGGCCGGAGCGCAAAAAGAAGCCATTTCCCAGCAATTGGCCCAGGCCAAGCGCAATTTCGAGGTGGGCACCGCCACCATCACCGATACCCACGAGGCCCAGGCCCGCCATGATTTGATCACCGCCCAGCAGATTGCCGCCCGGAACGATCTGGAGATCAAGCGGCGAGCCTTGCAACAGATCGTCGGCAAATTGCCCGACAGCCTGGCGGGCCTCAAGCAAGATTACGACATCCGGCCTCCCGAGCCCAACGATATGAACTTCTGGGTGGACGAGGCCCAGCGAGCCCATTTGCAGGTGGGTTTCCAAGAGGCCACGCTGGAATTCGCCGCCCAGGAAGTGGAGCGCAACCGCGCCGGGCACCACCCCACCTTGGACGCCGTGGCGTCCTATGTCGAATCCGGCAGCGGATCGGGACTTTTGGGAGGGGCGGGGACCGATACCACCAGCAAGGCCATCGGCCTCCAACTGAGCCTGCCGCTTTACCAAGGCGGCGCCACCGAATCCCGGGTGCGGGAGGCCGTGGCCAACCGGGAGAAAGCGTTGCAAGACCTGGAAAATGCCCGCCGCAACGCGGCGCTGGCGGCTCGCCAGGCGTTTCTGAGCCTGACCAATGGGGTAAGCCAGGTCAACGCGCTGCAACAGGCGGTGGTTTCCAGCCAAAGCTCGTTGGATTCCACCACCCTGGGGCGAGACGTGGGAGTGCGCACCAGCGTGGACGTGCTCAACGCCCAGCAACAGCTCTACAGCGCCCGCCGGGATCTGGCCCAGGCCCGCTACAACGCCTTGTTGAACGATTTGCGCCTCAAGGCCGCCGTGGGCAAACTCGCCGAGGAGGATTTGGCGCGCGTTAATCAAGGGCTGGAAGCTTCCCGCTAACCGCTTGCCCGCATGGAAAGCGCCGCCGCTCTTGCGAACCGCAAGCAGCGTCTGCGGCGGCGGATCATCGCCTTGCGGAACGGGTTGCCTCCCGAGGCCCGGGCGCTGCGCAGCCGGCGCATCACCGAGGTTTTGTCGGGCACCGAGGAATACCGAAATGCCAAGACGGTGATGCTCTACTGGAGCGTCGGCAGCGAATTCCAAACCGAGAAGCTGGCCCGCGCCGTCCTGGCCCAGGGCAAGACCCTGGTGCTGCCCAGGGCCAACGCCGCCCGGGATGCCCTGGAAATTTACGCGGTGACCGATCTTGAGGCGTCCTTGGCTCCCGGCGCCTGGAACATTCCCGAGCCCCGCCCGGAGCGTTGCGCCCCCGTCGATCCCGCCAGCCTCGATTGGGTGTTGGCCCCCGGGGTGGCGTTTACCGCAACGGGAGAGCGGCTGGGCTACGGCGGCGGTTTCTATGATCGTTTTCTGGGCCGCCTTGCCAAGGCGCCCTTCGTGGCCGCGGCGGCTTTTGCGATCCAGGTCGTCGCGGATTTGCCCCTGGAGCCCACCGACCGGCGGGTGGATATGCTGGTGACCGAGGACGCCGTCTACCGCATTTCTAAAAACGGATCGTAGCCAGGGTCCGCTGGGTGGCGCCGCGATGACGGACGGCGAATTCCCGGCCGGCGTTTCCCATGGCCGCGAGACGTCGCGGATCGCCGAACAGTCGGGTGGCCTGCTCCATCACCCCGGCCGCGTCCTTGATGCGCAGCGCCGCGCCGGCCGCCACCGCCAATTCCGCGGCTTCCCGGAAATTGTAGGTATGGGGCCCGAGGATCACCGGCTTGCCCATGGCGCAGGCCTCGATGAAATTCTGCCCGCCCAGGGGCAGCAGGCTGCCGCCCACGAAGGCCGCGTCGCAAGCCCCGTAGTAGGCGAACATTTCCCCCATGCTGTCCCCCAGCACCACCCGGGTGTCCGGCGCAATCGGCTGTTCTTCGCTGCGCCGCTGGAAGGGGATGTTCCGCTGCCGCAGCAATTCCGCCACCGCGTCAAAGCGCTGCGGATGGCGCGGCACGAGGATCAGCAGCGCGCCGGGCGGCGCCAGCCGAGGCAGCGCATCCAGCAGCAAGGTTTCCTCGCCTTGCCGGGTACTGGCCGCCAGCAGCACCGGACGATCCTCGCCAAAGCGGCGGCGCAAGGCCGTTGCCAATTGCAAGGCGTTGTCCGGAGGAGCCACGTCGAATTTGAGATTTCCGGTCACCGTCACTCTTCCGGCCCCCAAGGCCGCGAGGCGCTCGGCATCGGCCTCGGTCTGGGCGGCCACGCCGGCGAGCCGCCCCAGGGCGTCCGCCGCCAAGGCCGGAAACCGCCCATAGCGCCGGGCCGAGCGTTCCGACAGCCGGGCGTTGGCCAGCACCATGGGAATGCCGCGGGCCGCGGCGGCCCGGATCAAGTTGAACCAGATCTCGGTTTCCATGAGGATGCCCAGCCGGGGCCGAAAATGATCCAGAAAACGCTCCACCGCCCAGGGCAGATCGTAGGGCAGGTAGGCTTGCAAGACTTGCCTGCCGAAAATCCGCGCCCCCGCTTCCCGGCCGGTGGGAGTGGCGTGGGTGAGCAGCAGATCCAGGCCGGGGTGGGCAGCCAGCAAGGCGCGGATCAAGGGTTCGGCGGCCCGCGTTTCTCCCACCGAAACGGCATGCACCCAGATCACCGGCCGGGGCGGAGCGGCCGGATAGCGGCCGAGCCGTTCCCCCACATGGCGCAGGTACTCGGGCTGCCGGCGGGCCCGCCAGGCGAGGCGGGCCAAGGCCCAGGGCAGCAGCCCGTAGAGCGCCGCGGTGTAGGCCAAGAGAGAAAAATTCATGGGGGATCGCTACTGCTTCCGGGCCATGGGCGCAGAAGGCTCAGCGCGCCGGCCAAAATGTCATCCACGTCCGGCGCGGCGCCCTTGCCGCCGACGTTGACATGGGGTGTTTCCGCCAGCAGGCCCGTGGCGCGGGGATCGGTGGCGCAGTAGATCCCCACGGTCGGAGCGCCCACCGCGGCGGCCAGATGAGTGGGGCCGGTGTCCACTCCCACCGCTATCCGGCAGCCGGACAGCATTCCCGCCAGTTCGGCCAATCCCAGGGCGGGGGGCACGATGGCTTGAGGGATGGAGGCGGCCAGCCGCCGGCTGCGGGCTTGCTCTGCCCCGTTGCCCCAGGGCAGCAGGCAGGTGAGTCCTTGCTCCGCCGCAAGCCGGCGCCCCAGTTCTTTCCAGGCCGCCTCGGGCCACAGCTTGGCGGCGGCGCTGGTGCCGTGGAGTAGCACCGCATACGGGCCGGCGGGCGGCCACGGCGGGACGAATTGCGGCACCCGCAGCCCGTAGTCGACGGCGGCCGATGGGGTATAACCCAGGCAGCGGGCGGCCAGCAGCCGGTTGCGTTGCACCGCGTGCAGATTCCGCTCCACCGCCGCCGTGTGCTGATAGAACAGCGCCGCCACGGCTTCCCGGGCGCTGCCCCGACCGTGGCCATGGCGCGGTCCGCGGGCGCAACGGGCCAGCAGGGCGCTTTTCAGCAAGCCTTGCGTATCCAGCACCGCGTCATAGCGGGCTTGCCTCAAATCGGCCCAGAATGCGGCGATTTCGCGGCAAGCATCGCGCCGCCAGAAAGTCTTGCGCCAGCGCCGCAGCGCTACCGGGATGACCCGCGAGACCGCCGGATGCAGGGCGAGCATGGGGGCGAAGGCTTCCTCCGCTACCCAGTGAATCTCGGCCTCCGGGAAATGCGCCCGCAGATCGCCGGCCACCGGAAGGTTGTGGATCACGTCTCCCAAGGAGGAGGTTTTGACGAGCAGGATGGTTTTCATGGGCGACGACCCCCTTTGGCCGGGGCGAGGGGGTTTCCGGCTATAATTCTACCTTCTATGGCCTATCTTCCGGGATTTTACCGATCTTCCGCGGCGCGGCTCCGTGGCATGGGGATTCCCCGCGGCGCCGTCCGGGGGGGCTTTCCATGACAGCCGAGAATCCGGCTGTGTTGGTGATCGAGGCCGGGCGGGCCGAGCGGCATTACTGGCGAGACCTGTGGCGTTACCGGGAGCTGTTCTATTTCCTGGCCTGGCGGGACATCCTGGTGCGCTACAAGCAGACCGTGGTAGGCATCGCCTGGAGCGTCATCCGTCCGCTGCTAACCTTGCTGGTGTTCGCCCTGGTGTTCGGCCGGCTGGCGCGCCTGCCCTCGGAGGGCTTTCCTTATCCGTTGCTGGTGTTTGCCGGACTCTTGCCGTGGCACTTTTTCGCCACCGCGCTATCGGAGGCGGGCATGAGCCTGGTGGCCAACGCCAACCTGCTCACCAAGGTCTATTTCCCCCGCGTCCTGGTGCCCGCCGGCACGGTGCTGGTGAGCCTGGTGGACTTCCTTATTTCCCTGGTCCTGCTGGCCCTGGCGATGGCTTGGTACCGGCATGTGCCCGATGGGCGGATCGTGGCGCTGCCGGCTTTCTTTCTCTTGGCGGCGCTGGCGGCGCTGGGCTCCGGCTTGTGGTTGTGCTCCCTCAACGTGAAATACCGGGATTTCCAGTACGTGGTGCCCTTCGTGGTGCAGTTCGGCCTGTACGTCTCTCCGGTGGGGTTCAGCAGCGCCCTGGTGCCGGAACAATGGCGGCTGGTTTATGCCCTCAACCCCATGGTGGGAGTAATCGACGGTTTTCGTTGGTCGCTGCTGGGCGGGGACCAGACCTTGCACTGGCCCAGCCTGGCGGTTTCCGCCTCGGTGGCGGTGGCCTTGTTCGTCACCGGCGTCCGCTATTTCCGCCGCACCGAGCGCACCCTGGCCGACGTGATCTGATGCCATGAGCGTCGCCATCCGGGTGGAAGGGCTGTCCAAGCGCTACGTGCTGCGCCACCAGCGCCACGGCCGCTATACCGCGCTGCGGGACGTGCTGGCCGAAGGCGCCAAAAATCTCGGCCGCCGCCTGTTGGGACGGGCCGGGCGGGGAGCGGGCGGTGCGCCGGATCGGGAGCCCTTCTGGGCTTTGCGGGACGTGAGCTTCGAGGTGGAAGAGGGCACCCGGCTGGGCATCATCGGCCGTAACGGCGCCGGCAAATCTACTTTGCTCAAGCTGCTCAGCCGCGTCACCGAGCCCACCGCGGGACGCATCACGCTGCGCGGCCGGGTCTCCAGCCTGCTGGAAGTCGGCACCGGTTTCCATCCTGAGCTCACCGGCCGGGAAAACATCTACCTCAACGGTTCCATCCTCGGGATGCGCCTCGCCGAGATTCGCCGCAAGTTCGACGAGATCGTGGCTTTCGCGGAAGTGGAGCGCTTCCTCGATACCCCGGTGAAACGCTATTCCTCCGGCATGTACGTGCGGCTGGCTTTCTCGGTGGCGGCCCATCTGGAACCGGAGATCCTGGTGGTCGACGAAGTGCTGGCGGTGGGGGATGCTCAGTTCCAGAAAAAATGCCTGGGCAAGATGGAGGAAGTGGGACGCGGCGGCCGCACGGTGCTGTTTGTCAGCCACAATATGGATGCGGTGTTGTCTCTTTGCAACCAGGGCATTTTGCTCAAGGAGGGCAGCATCGCCCGGATGGGATCCATAGCCGAAGTGGTGGGGGATTATCGACGGCGGGTAGCGGAACTGAATTATTCCGTGGAAACCTGTCTGGCCCGAGGCGGCAGTGGGGGGGCTCGGGTGTTGCGGGTCTGGGTTGCCGACGCCCAGGGCGCTGCCGTCTCCGCGGTGACTTCGGATCAGCCGGTGATGCTGTGTCTGGAGGCGGAGGTGGAGGAGGTCCATGCCGGCGGCAAGGCCCTGGATGTGGGGTTCGGCGTGGACGATGCCGACGGCCGCAGGCTGTTCACCACGGTTTCGTCATGGAACGACGAGACCGTGGCCATTACCGGGCATAGCCTGCGGGTGGGGTGTTTGTTGGATCGGCTGCCCTTGGTGCCCGGTCGATATCTCATCAGCGTTTCGCTCGTTTTTCAAAACGATACTTTGGACAGCATTGTCCATTGCGGGGCCGTGGATGTCCTGCCCGGCGGCGGCGCAATCCATGCCAATCGGGCCCGGGACCATGGCGATCTCGATTTGCCTTGCCGGTTTCGAATGCTGGCCTAGGAGACAAAAAAGTTGGATGCTTCCAGTAAGCTTTATCTGGATCTCATGAAGCGCTGCTTGACCAATTGGATCTACGGCCCCCAGGAGCTGGCCCCGGCCGCCGCCGGGAGAGGAGAACGCCTATTGGCCGCCTTGCTGGCCCGCAAAGGACTGAGGCTGATGCGGCCCGCCCGCTTCGATCCGGAGCAGCGGGCCTTGGGCCTGGATTGGCCGGCGACGGCCCACACCATGATTGGCATGAAGCGGCTGGACAATTTGCAATTCTGCGTCGAAGACACGCTGGCGCGGGGCGTGCCGGGAGATTTCATCGAGACCGGGGTGTGGCGCGGCGGGTCCGTGATTTTTATGCGGGCGATATTGAAAGCTCTCGGCGTGACGGACCGGCGGGTCTGGGTGGCGGATTCCTTCGAGGGCTTGCCGCCGCCCGACCCCGACAAATATCCGGCGGACCGGGGTGATCCTCATCACCTGATCGACGTGCTGCGGGTATCCCTGGAACAGGTCAAGGCGAATTTCGAAAGCTACGGCTTGCTGGATGAGCAGGTGGTCTTTCTCCGGGGGTGGTTCAAGGATACGCTGCCCGGCGCGCCGATTCGGCAATTGGCCGTCATGCGTCTGGACGGGGACATGTATGAATCCACCATCGATGCATTCAATGCCCTCTACCCCAAGCTTTCGGCAGGGGGCTATGTGATCGTGGACGATTACTGCATCCCCTCTTGCCGAAAAGCGGTGGAAGATTTCCGTCAACGGCACGGGATCGCCGATCCTATACAGGATATCGACGGTACCGGGGTCTATTGGCGACGCACCGCTTAGGACATCGGATCAAGGCGCGACGGAAGTGGCGGAGCAAAGCATGTTCACCCGGCCGGAGGGCAGTTACGATCTGCCGCCCCATGCCGTGGAAGCGATTCTGCGGGACCCGGCTAATCCGTTGCTGCAGATCGCGCGGCTCGTTCCGGATGGCGCCCGGGTGCTCGACGTGGGCGCCGGAAACGGCCTGTTGGCCCAGGTGCTGCGGCGCCAGAGACCCACGGTCGTTATCGACGGCGTCGAGCCCTCCGGCTATGCCGCGGGGCTCGCCGCGCCCCATTATCGCCGCTTCCATCACGGCTATGCCCAGGACCTGCCGCCATCCTGGCGCGAACCCCGATACGATTTCGTGGTATTGGCCGATGTCATGGAACATGTGCCGGATCCGGTGGGGTTTTTGCGGCAACTGGACGGCCTGATCGATGCTTCGAGCCGTATTCTGCTGACGGTGCCCAACGTGGCTTTCGGAGCAGTGCGCATCGCCTTGCTCAATGGCGATTTTCGCTACGTCGATTCAGGTATCCTGGAGCGCACCCACTTGCGGTTTTTCACGCGGGACACGCTGACGGCGGCGGTGACCGAGGCTGGGCTGCATATGGAGAAGCTCCTGTTGCTGCAAAGAGGTCTGCTGGCTGGCGAGATTGCCGTGGCCCGCTATCGCGTCGGGATCGGGACGCTGCTCAAGCTGGCCCGGGACGATCTGGCGCTGACCTACCAGTTTCTCGCGGTATTGGGCAAGGCTCCGGCGACCACCCGGGTCGAGCGGGTCGGCGGTGGCGACCGCCATCCGGTGCTGCGTTATTTTTATCTGCGCCATTTCCGGCATATGGCGCTGGTCCGGGCATTGAGCGGTCTGTGGCGGAAGGTGCGGTGAACGTGGCCCGAGTCGCGATTTGCATCCCCGCCTACAACCAGCCGGAGCGGCTGCTGCGGACCCTGCAATCGGTGGCGGCCCAATCTTTCCGGGACTACCAGGTGGTCGTCACCGATGACAGCGAGGGCGATGCGGTGGCGCAGGCGGTGGGAGCTTTCGCCGCCGATCCGCGCTTTCGTTATGTCCGCAACCCCACCAGAAAAGGCTCGCCGGAAAATTGGAACGAGGCGATACGCCGCTCCGATGCCCCCTATGTGAAGCTGCTGCATCATGACGACTGGTTTTCCGGCCCCGACAGCTTGGGAGAATTCGTCAAGCTGTTGGACGAGCATCCCGAAGCGGACTTCGCTTTCTCCGCTTCCCGGGCCTGCGACGCGGCGGGAGATCTGCTCTACGTTCACGTCCCGCGGCCGGAGCAGTTGCGGGCCTTGGCCCGGGAGCCGGGGGTGCTGTTTCTCGGCAACTTTATCGGCGCACCCAGCGCCACCCTGTTTCGGCGCTGCGGCTTGGAGTTCGATATCCGGCTCAAGTGGATGGTGGATCTCGATTTCTACGTGCGCTTGTTGTCCCGTAATCCCCGCTTCGTGTCATCTGCCCGTCCGCTGGTGTCCATCACCGCCCGCGGGCCGGGCAAGGTGACGGAGGAGTGCGTGGACAACGCCGCCGTGGAAGTTTTCGAAGCCCTTTACCTGTACCGTAAATTGCCCTTGGGGGTTTTCGGGCGGTTGCGTTCCCTGCGTTTTTTGATGAGTCTGCTGCGGCGCTTCGGCATCTCGACACCGGAAGATTTGGCGGCAAGCGGCGTGCAGACGGAGCTTGCCGCCGAACTCCGGGCGCTGCTGGGACTGGAGCGCTGCGCCCGCTGGGCCCGCCGGCTCGTCAAGGGCGATCCCCGGACCCGGCCGCGGCGCAGCTACGCGCAGTGCGGCGAGGATTTGATCGTCGAGCATCTAGCCATGTGGCTGGGCCTGGAATCCCCGACCTATCTGGACATCGGCGCCCATCATCCGACTTGGCTCAGTAACACTTATTTTTTCTACAAGCAAGGCTGCCGCGGCGTTTTGGTGGAGGCCGACCCGCTGTTGTGCAAGGAGTTGGTTCGCAAACGGCCCCGGGACGTTTGCCTGAATATCGGAGTCGGCATCGGCGCGGCGCGGGAAGCGGATTTTTTCGTGATGAGCGCAAGAACCCTCAACACTTTTTCCCGAGAAGAGGCGGAGCGCTATTCGGGCTACGGAGCGGATCGGATCCAGGAGGTCATCAAAGTGCCATTGCGTCCGGTGAACGAAATTCTCGCCGAACATTTTCCGCAGGCATCTCCCAGCTTCGTGTCCCTGGACGTGGAGGGCATGGACCTGGCGATCCTCCGGGATTTCGATTTCAGCCGCTACCGCCCCGAGATTTTTTGCATCGAGACGTTGACTTTCACTCGGGATGATTCGGAACGCAAGCTCTCCGAGGTGATCGAGTTCATGCAGGAACGGGATTATCGGGTTTACGCCGATACCTACATCAACACTATTTTCGTCGATAGGCGTCGCTGGGATGCGCGCCGGCCCAAAGCCAGGGAGGGGGGGAGCGCATGAAACTGCATTTGGGTTGCGGCACCCGCTATCTGGAAGGCTACGTCAACGTGGATTTTCCCGCAGCCGAGCATACCGTGCAGGCCGGATTGCAGGCCGACCTTTACGCCGACATCACCGCTCTGAGCTATCCCGCCGGCTCGGTGGAGGAAGTGCGGCTGCACCACGTGTTCGAGCACTTTTCCCGCCCCGTGGCCCTGGCGCTGCTGTGCCGCTGGCGCGATTGGCTGGCGCCGGGCGGACGGCTGCGCATCGAAACCCCCGATCTCATGGCCAGCGCCCGGCTGCTGGCTTCCCCTTTCCGGTCCTACGACAAGAAACAGCAAGTGATCCGCCACCTGTTCGGCTCCCACGAGGCGCGGTGGGCCATTCATTGGGACGGCTGGTACCGGGAACGCTTCGCCGTTACCTTGCGGGCCCTGGGCTACCGCGAACCGCGTTTTCGCCGCAACCGCTGGGGACCGCTGCGCAACATCGAGGTATTCGCCGAAAAGGGGCCGCAATCCTTCGCCGTCGAGGATTATGCCGCCGCCGTTCGGAGCTTGCTGGTCCCCAGCACGGTGCGGGTGCGGACCGTCCGCCGCGAGGTCCCCGAGGGCAGCGAGGCGCGGATGCTGGAGGTGTGGATGGACCTGTGGCGGGCCGCCTATGAGGGACGGGTGGCGGAAAGCGGATGAGAGTCGCGGTAGCCGGCGCTCTGGGGGGGCGCTGAATCCATGAGCAATCCCCGGGTGAGCGTTTTGCTGCCTGTCTACAATGGCGGGCCGTACCTGCGCCAGGCGTTGGATTCCCTATTGGGCCAGTCTTTCGCCGATTTTGAAGTGATCGCCATCGATGACGGTTCCGCCGACGATTCCTTGCGCATCCTGGAAAGCGTCGCGGATTCCCGATTCAAGGTCTACCACCAGGAAAATCGCGGGCTGGCCACTACCCTGAACCGGGCCATCGGCTTGGCCCGCGGCCGCTACCTGGCGCGCCAGGACCAGGACGATTTATCGCGGCCGGCCCGCTTCGAGAAGCAGGCGGCGTTCCTGGACGCTCATCCCGACACCGGTTTGGTGGGGACCTGGGCCGAGGTCTGGCAAGAGCATGGCCCCAGCGGCCGATTCCATCGGCATCCCACCGAGAACGCGGCCTTGCAGTTCGAGTTGCTGTTCGACAACCCCTTCGTGCATAGCTCGGTGATGTTGCGCCGCTCCGCCGTGGAGGCGGTGGGGGCGTATTCCACCGATCCCTCTCGCCAGCCGCCGGAGGACTACGAGTTGTGGTGCCGCCTGGCCCGCCATTGCCGGGTGGCCAACCTGCCGGAGCCGTTGCTGGTGTATCGGGAAGTGGCCACCAGCATGTCCCGAGCCGGCCGGGCCCCGTTCCTGGAAGGCCTGTTGCGCTTAAGCGCCGAACAGTTGGCGTGGCATGCCGGCCGCGATCCGGCCGATGAGGCTGCCCGCGACTGTGCGGCTTTACTGCAAGGGGCCTATGACCGCGCATCCGCCGCGCCATCCCTCCGCCGCATGTTGGCTTTGCTGCGCGGCGCGGCCCAAGGGGTAGCCCGTCACGCCGGAGTCAGCGTCGCCGTTTTCGGCGCGGCGGCTCGGGCCCGCCGCATCCGGCTGCTTTACCATTGGGGACGTTGCCGACTGGGCATGCCGCCCCTGCATCTTCCGCCCGCTTCCGGAAAGGCCACGCCATGAGCAAGCGTATCGGTTGTTGCGTGATTGGCGGGGCCGGCTTCATCGGCGCTTGGGTGGTGGAATTGCTGGCCGCCGGCGGCCGGGATGTGACGGTGGTGGGCCGCCGCCCGGCCCCGGTCCGACCGCTGCCGGCGGGGGTCCGCTATGTCTCCGGAGATTATGGCGATTCGGCGTTGCTGGAGCGGGTGCTGCCGGGGATGGAAGAGGTGATCGATCTGGCTTATTCCAGCGTCCCCAAGACTAGCTTCGAGGATCCCGCCGCCGACATCATCGACAACCTGCCGCCGGCGGTGAATCTGCTGGCGGCGGCGAGCCGGAAGACCCTGCGCAAGCTGGTGGTGGTGTCTTCGGGCGGCACCGTGTACGGCCCCGCTGCCAGCTTGCCCCTCACCGAGGATCATCCGACCCAGCCCATCTCTCCCTACGGCATCACCAAGCTGGCGGTGGAGAAATACGCCGGGATGTATTTCCGGCTTTACGGCCTGCCGGCGCTGTGCGTGCGTCCCGGCAACCCTTACGGCGAGGGCCAGCGCCCTTTCGCCGCCCAGGGTTTCGTCGCCACCGCCATGGCCGCCGTGCTCACCGGCCGGGAAGTGGCGCTGTACGGCGAACACGGTACGGTGCGGGACTATTTGCACGTGCTGGACGTGGCCCGCGGCATTCTCGCCGCCCTGGAGTCCGGCACCCCGGGAGCGGTGTATAACATCGGCAGCGGCATCGGCCGCAGCAATCGGCAGGTGCTGGACGCCATCGCTCCGCTGGCCGCCGCCCAGGGCTTGGCGCTGCGGCTTAAGGTGCTGCCGCCGCGGGGTTTCGACGTCCCCGCCAACGTGCTGGATAGCCGCCGCCTGCGCCAGGTGTCGGGCTGGCAGCCCGGCATAGACTTGGAAGCGGGGCTCGCCCGCACCTGGGATTGGCTGTCCCGCCAGCCGCTTTCGGCTGGAGCGCCTTGATGCGCCTGCTGTTCTGCTGCCAATGGTATGCGCCCAGCGTCGGCGGCGTGCAGGAAGTGATCCGCCAGGTGGCCGAACGCTTGGCTGCCCGGGGCCACGAGGTCACGGTGGCCACCGCCGCTGATTCGCGGCGTGGGACGGCCCGCTTGAACGGGGTGGAAATCGCCGCGTTTCGGATAGCCGGCAATCTCGTCGAAGGGTTGAGCGGAGAGGTCGCTGCTTACCGCCGTTTCGTGCGGGATTGCGGCGCTGACGTGGTGACCGTCAAGGCCGCTCAGCAATGGTCGCTGGATGGGCTGCTGCCGGAACTGGAGGCGATCAGGGCGGGCAAGGTATTCATCCCCTGCGGCTTCTCCGGCCTCCACGAGCCGGCCTACCGCGACTATTATCGGCGCATGCCGGAAATCCTGCGGCGGTTCGACCATCTGATCTTCTACGCTTCCGATTATCGCGATATCCGTTTCGCCAAGCAGCATGGCCTCACCCACTGGTCGCTCATCCCCAACGGCGCCGACGAAAGGGAGTTCGGCAAGCTGCCGGAGCCGGGCTTCCGCCGGGATCATGGGATCGGAGAAGCGGAGTTGCTGTTTCTCACCGTGGGCAGTTTGACGGGCCTGAAGGGCCACGGCGAAGTGCTGCGAGCCTTTGAATGGGCGGATTGGGGGAAGCGTCCCGCCACCTTGATTCTCAACGGCAACGTCCCGCGGGGAGCGGAAGATCTGCTGGCGGCGGGGCGTCGGTTGCGGGCGGCGATTCGGTCCCGGGGCTGGGCGGCGGCGGCGAAAAAGGCCTGGAGCGTGGCCCTCGACCGGCTCGGCTGCGCCGGGCTGGCCCCGGAATCCTTGCCGGCGGCGGCGGAGCGCCTCCACCGGGCCCAGCCGGAAAAGCGCGTCCTGTTGACGGATCTGCCCAGAGCCGAATTGATCCGGGCTTATTTCGCGGCGGATTTGTTCGTGTTCGCTTCTCAGGTGGAATATTCTCCCTTGGTGCTGTTCGAGGCGGCGGCGGCGGGCACCCCTTTTCTGTCGGGGCCGGTGGGCAATGCCGAGGAGATCGCCGGCTGGACCGGAGCCGGAACCATTTGCCCGGCGCTGGCCGACGAACGGGGCTACGTCCGGGTCGATCCGGCGGCCCTGGCCCGGCAGATCGCTGACCTGGCGAGGGATCCCCGGCGCCTGGCCGAGATGGGCGCCGCCGGCCGAAAAAATTGGGAAGCTCGCTTTACCTGGGAGAAAATCACCCTGGAATACGAGCGAGTGCTGCTCCGGGCGGCGACTCAAAAACTTGCTTCATCTCCTTGAGGGCAGTGGGCCGATGAATATCGTCAAACGCATGGTCCGCCGCGCATGGCGGGGATACCGGGACCGTCGGGCCGATCCCGCGGTCAACCCCGGATGCGGCGAGTTCGAAGTCGACAACTGGCTGATCTCGGAATTCGTGCTCCGCAAGCTGGTGCCGGCGGTGGGGGTGCATCCGTATCCGCTGCCGGAACTGCACCTGATGGCGGCGGCGGTCTGCCGCCTCAAGCCGGGGGTTATTTTTGAGTGGGGCACCCATCTGGGAGCCTCGGCCCGGGTGTTCTACGAAACGGCCCGGCGCTTTCGCATCGAAATCCCCATCCATTCCATCGACCTGCCGCCCGACGTGGACCACGGCGAACATCCCCGCTCCCAAAGGGGCCGGCTGGTGAAGGGACGGCCCGGGGTGATGCTGCATCTGGGGGACGGGCTGGATAAGGCGGCGGAGTTGTATCGCGCCTTGCCCCGTGGCCGGCCGCCGCTGGTGTTCATCGACGGGGATCACGCCTACCCATCGGTGCGCCGCGAGCTGGAAGGCGTCATGACCGAGATGCCGGAGGCCCATATCCTGCTCCATGACACTTTTTACCAGTCGCCGGAAGCGGGCTATAACCTGGGGCCTTATCGCGCCATCCAGGACGTGCTGGCAAGCCGTCCCCACGATTACCGCATGCTGGCCGCCGCCACCGGGCTGCCCGGCATGACTCTGCTGTATCGTCCATAGGCTCCCCATGCGGATTTTCTACGCTTCCGACACCACTCCCAATCCCTCGTTTCAATCCAATCTGTGGCACAACAATCTGTACCAGCCGCTGGTGGATCTGGGTCACGAAGTGGTGGAATTCGACTACGACCTGCGGGAGACCTTTCTGCATCTGGATCCGGCTTACGAGGACCATCGGCGTTTCATCGAACACAACCGGCCCCAAGTCACCCGGGAGCTGCTGCGGCAGATCCGCGCCGCCCACCGGGAACGCCCGCTGGACCTGTTCTTCAGCTATTTCTCGGACGCCTGCGTGCTGCCGGAGGGCATCGAGGAGATCAAAAGCCTGGGCATCAAGACGGTGAACTGGTATTGCAACGGCTCCTATCAACTGCATCTGGTCGCCGAGATCGCGCCCCATTACGACTGGTGCCTGGTGCCGGAAAAATTCCGGCTGCCGGATTATCTGGCCATGGGCGCCCGCCCGATTTATTGCCAGGAAGCGGCCAATCCCGATATCTACAAGCCCCATGATTTGCCCCGGGAATTCGACGTGGTTTTCGTCGGCCAAGCCTACGGCGAGCGACCGGCTTATATCCGCCATTTGCTGGATCAAGGCATAGACGTGCGGGTGTGGGGTTTCGGCTGGGAGCAATACGCCGCGGGCGCCGCAAAATGGTTGAACGCTTCCGTGTGGCGCCGTTACGGGCACATCGCCCGGCGGCTGCTCACCGCCGAAGGCCGGCGGCGGGCGGCGACCCGCCTGGCCGAAGGCCCTGGTCCGGTGCGCATCCCGGCCGCAACCGTGGGGGGCGTGCTGTCGGATGCGGAGATGATCCGCTTGTACAGCCGCGCCAAAATCAATCTGGGCTTTTCCGCCTGCGGCAACACCCACCAGTCGGAGCGGCGCATCGTGCAGGTGCGGCTGCGGGATTTCGAAGTTCCCATGAGCGGCGGCTTCTACATGGTGGAATACATGGAAGAGCTAGAAGAGTTCTATGACATCGGCCGGGAGATCGTCTGCTATTCCGGCCCCGAGGATTTGGCGGAAAAAGCCGCTTATTACCTGGCCCACGACGCCGAGCGGGAACGCATCCGGCAGGCCGGCCATGCGCGCTGCCGCAGGGACCACACCTGGCACAAGCGCTTTACCGATGCTTTCCGGGAAATGGGTTTGAACTGATGGCAGAAAGGTCTTCATCGCTCGGCGCTCAGACCTGTCTGCCCGCAGCATGGGCCGACACCGAGATATATAATGAAAAACATTTAATGTGTTGCGAGTAGGGGAAGCGGGGTGGATCATG
>JAHFQX010000019.1:25993-35633 GCA_023259135.1 Betaproteobacteria bacterium
GACGCAACCCATATCCCCCGAACCGCTGATCAGCGTCGCCATGGCGGTGTTCAACAACGCGGCCACGCTGCGGGTCGCGGTGCGTTCGGTGCTGGCCCAGACCGAGCCTCGCTGGGAACTGCTGCTGATCGACGACGGCTCGGCCGACGATACGGCGCGGATCATGGAAGAATTCCGCGATCCGCGCATCCGCGCCGTGGCCGATGGCCGCCGGCTGGGCCACGGCGCCCGGCTCAATCAAGCCATCGACCTGGCTCGCGGGCGCACCATCGCCCGCATGGACGGCGACGACGTGTGCTATCCGGAGCGCTTGGCCCGGCAGGCGGCCTACCTGGAAGCCCATCCGGAAATAGACCTGCTGGGCTGCGGCGCCCTGGTATTCCGCAACGACGGAGAACCTAAGGGGCTGTTCCCCGTGGCGCTGCGTCACGAGGACATTTGCCGCAAGCCCTGGGCCGGATTTCACCTATCCCATCCCACCTGGATGGGGCGGGCCGAATGGTTCCGCAGATACCGCTATGGTTCCTGGTATCGGGCAGAGGATCAGGATTTACTGCTGCGGAGCTTTTCCGAAAGCCGTTTCGCCTGTCTGCCGGAAGTGCTGCTGGGCTATCGCCAGGGCCCGCTGCCGGCGGGAAAGCTGCTGGCGGCTCGCCGTTCCTTCGTTCGGGCGGTATTTCGGGAGGCGCTGCGCCGCCGGCGCTACGGCTGGATTCCGCTGGCGGCGGCGGCGCAGGGGGTCAAGGGCTTGTTCGAAAGCGCGGCCATCGCGGCGGGATTGGAAAACGCGCTGTTGCGCCACCGCGCCCGGCCGGAGGTGGATAGAGCCGTGCTGGCCCGCTGGCGGGAAGTGTGGAGCGAGCTGCAAGAGCAATGACGGCCCGCACCGCGCCATGAAAATTTGCCGGATCGCCACCGTTCCTTTCTTCGTGCTGCATCATTTGGGCAGCCAGATCGCCGCCACCGTCGGGGCCGGGCATGAAGTTCACGTGGTCACCAGTCCCGGGCCGGGAGCCGAACGGGTGGCGGCGCTGCCGGGGGTGGCGTTTCATCCCATCGCGATTCCCCGCCCCATTGCGCCGCTGCGGGACTTGGTCGCGCTGGCCGGACTGTATCGTTACTTTTCCCGGCAGCGTTTCGCGATCATGCACTCCGCCACCCCCAAGGCCGGCCTGTTGTGCGCCGTGGCCGCCTGGCTGGCGCGGGTGCCGGTGCGGCTCCATACCTTCACCGGCCAGGCGTGGGCGGAGCGCCGCGGGCCGGTGCGTTGGATCGGCATCGCCGCGGATCGGCTGATTGTCCGCCTCAACACCCGCTGTTACGCCGACAGTCCTTCCCAGCGGGATTTTCTGCTGGGGCTGGGCATCGGTTCCCGGCAAAAACTCAAGGTGCTGGGACACGGCTCGCTGGCGGGAGTGGAACTGCATCGTTTTCGTCGAGAGGCCTTGGCGGCCGCGGCGGCCGAGCTGCGGGAACGCTTAGGCATGCCGGCCGGCGCCCGGGTCATTGCCTTCGTCGGCCGGGTACACCGCGACAAGGGGATTGCCGAATTGGTCACGGCGTTCCGGCGGCTGGCCGAGCGCTTCCCAAAGATTTGGCTGGTGCTGGTGGGACCTTTCGAAACCGAAGGGGCGCCGCTGCCGGCCGAAGTCGAGCACGATCTTGGACATCATCCGCGCATCCGGGCGGTGGGCTACGATCCAGCGCCGGAGGCTTATCTCGCCATGGCCGAATTACTGTGTCTGCCCAGCTATCGGGAGGGATTCGCCAACGTGGTGGTGGAAGCGGGAGCCATGGGAGTGCCCACGGTGGGCAGCCGCATTGTCGGCTTGGTGGATTCGGTGGCGGAGGGCGAGACCGGCATGCTGGTGCCGGTGAAAGACGCCGCCGCCTTGCAGGCGGCCCTGACCCGCCTGCTGGAAGACGACGCTCTGCGGCGGCGTCTGGGGCAGGCTGCCCAAGCCCGTGCCGAGGCCTGCTTCGATTCCCGGAAAGTCAACCAGGCGCTGCTGGAGGAATACCGGGCGCTGCTGCAGGACCGATCGTGAATCCCGAGGGAATTCTGGTGACCGGAGCCAACGGCTTCGTGGGCCGCGCGCTGTGCCGGGAACTGGCGGCGGCCGGATACCGGGTGCGGGGGGCGGTGCGGGCGGTCCCCTGGGTAGCCGGTATCGCCGGCGTGGAATGGCATCCCGTCGGAGATGTCGGCCCCGATACCGACTGGCGGAAGGCTCTCGACGGAGTCGGGCGGGTGGTGCACTTGGCGGCCCGAGCGCATGTCATGAAAGAGCCCGAAGCCGATCCGCTGGCGGTGTTTCGCCGGGTCAACGCCGCGGGTACGGCGTGCCTGGCGGCCGCGGCGGCTCAGGCCGGGGTGCGGCGCCTGGTGCTGGTGAGCAGCGTCAAGGTGAACGGAGAAGCCAGCGGAGCCCGACCCTTTGGCGACGACGATGCCCCCCACCCCCAAGACCCCTATGCTGTTTCCAAGTGGGAAGCGGAACAGGCGCTGTGGCGGGTGGCCCGGGGGTCCGGCATGGAAGCGGTGGTGCTGCGCCCGCCGCTGGTCTACGGTCCCGGCGTGAAAGGAAATTTTCACAGCTTGCTAAAAGCTGTCGCCGCGGGGGTGCCGCTGCCCCTGGGGGCCATCCGCAACCGGCGCAGCCTGGTCTATCTGGGCAATCTGACCGATGCCCTGAGTCTAGTGTTGTTCGATCCCCGCGCAGCCGGGCGCACCTTCCTGGTGAGCGACGGCGAGGACCTTTCGACCCCCGATCTGGTACGGCGTTTGGCCGCGGCCCTGGGGCGGCGGCCCCGGTTGATCGCCGTGCCGGTGGAGGTCATGCAATGGGCCGGCAAGCTGCTCGGCAAAAGCGACGCGGTGGCCCGGCTGGTGTCGTCCCTGACGGTGGAGGCCTCCGGCCTCCGGACCCTGCTGGGCTGGCGCCCGCCTTTTACCCTGGACCAGGGACTGACCGCCACCGCCGCGTGGTATCGCGGGGCAGACCCTCGGCAGCAGCTTTAGAGAAATCGGTCCAGCAGCTTGCGGCTGGTTTTATCCAAGGCGGAAAGGTCGCGAATCAGGAACTGGATGCCGTGGCCATCGGCGATGAGCAAGGTCGTCGAGCTCAGTTGACGGATGTCTTCCTCGCCCTTGAGCAACAGAGTCGTGTTGCCGCGGTCGGTTTCCACTTGCCAGACGCTTGGCGTGGCAAAGCTGGAGACATGGGTGATGCGGCGAATCTCGGGGATGAATTCCCGGTTGGCCAATTCCTCTTCCACCAGGGCCCGCGTGTCGCCGGGCAAATCCGCGATGCGGTCGATCCAGGCCAGTTCGCGCCCTGCGGCGCCGACCAGCGCCACGCCTTCCTCGGGGGCCGCGATGGGAAAGGCGCGCACCGGGATGACGCCCTCGTGAACGGCTCCGTCGGGGCCGGTAAAGGTCAGCCGTCCGAAGGGGTTGCGGGCCAGCCGAAAATCAGGCGTGGTCATCGGGGTGCCCCTTTTCATTTTCTTCCTCGGCGTCGACTTCCCAAGTTTCGCTGCCGCCGCCGGTTTCTAAATCGACTTGGCGGGCCTGGGCTTCGTAAAGCCGGAAATAGGCGCCCTTGCGGTCGATCAATTCCTCGTGCCGGCCGACTTCGACGATCTGCCCCTGGTCGAGGACCACCAGCCGGTCGGCGCGGCGCAGGGTGGAGAGCCGGTGGGCTATGGCAATGGTGGTCCGGCCTTGCACCAGGTTGTCCAGGGCTTTTTGGATCTCCTGTTCGGTTTCGGTATCCACCGACGAGGTGGCTTCGTCAAGGATAAGGATGCGCGGATTGATGAGCAGCGCGCGGGCAATGGAAATGCGCTGGCGCTCGCCGCCCGACAGACCTTGACCGCGCTCGCCGACCAGCGAGTCGTAGCCGAGGGGCAGGCGCAGGATGAATTCGTGGGCATGGGCGGCGCGGGCCGCGGCAACGATTTCTTCCCGGCTGGCGTGCGGTTTGCCGTAGGCGATGTTTTCGGCGATGGTGCCGAAAAACAGGAAAGGCTCTTGCAGCACCAGGCCGATGTTGCGCCGATATTCGGCGACCGGTAGAGAGCGGATGTCCACGCCGTCCACGCGTATCGCGCCTTGCGATACGTCGTAGAAGCGGCAAATCAGGTTGACCAAGGTGCTTTTGCCGGACCCGCTGTGGCCCACCAGGCCGATCATTTCATCGGGGGCGATGCTGAGGTTGATGCCTCGGATGACCACGCGATTGCCATAGCGAAAACCCATGTCGCGTATCTCGATCCGCCCCTCTATCTGCGGAAGATGTACCGGCCGGGCCGGCTCGGGGACGCTGGACACATGGTCGAGGATGTCGAAGATGCGTTTTGCCCCGGCTGCGGCCTTCTGGGTCACCGAAACGATACGGCTCATGGAATCGAGCCGGATGTAGAAGCGGCTGATGTAGGCCAGGAAGGCGCTAAGCACCCCCACCGTGATTTGATTGCGGGATATCTGCCAGATACCGAACACCCATACCACCAGCAGCCCAATCTCGGTAAGCAGGGTGACGGTGGGCGTGAATAAGGACCAAATTCTGTTGACCCGGTCATTGACTATCAGGTTGTGATGGTTGGCTTTCCGGAAGCGGGTTGCTTCACGCTGTTCCTGAGCGAAGGCCTTGACCACGCGGATGCCGGGAATGGTGTCGGCCAGCACGTTGGTGACCTCCGACCAAATACGGTCCACCTTCTCGAAGCCATGGCGCAATCGGTCGCGCACCGCATGGATCATCCAGGCGATGAACGGCAGCGGCAGCAAGGTCACCAGGGCTAGCCAGGGGTTGATCGAGATCAGGATCGCCGCGGTCATGACGATCATCAGCACGTCCGTGGCGAAATCCAGCAGGTGCAGGGAGAGAAACAGGCAGATCCGGTCGGTCTCGGACCCGATGCGGGCCATCAGGTCGCCGGTCCGTTTGCCGCCGAAATATTCCAAGGAAAGCCCCAGTAAATGCTGGTAGGTGGCGGTCCGAAGATCCGCTCCAATGTGCTCGCTCACCACCGAGAGGATATAGGTGCGGGCCCAGCCCAGTCCCCACGCCAGCAGGGCGGCGCCCAGCAATCCGGCGAGATAAAGGGTGACCATGTGGTAATCGATCGGCACTCCATTTTGATAAGGAATCAAAATGTTATCCATGAGGGGCATGGTCAGGTAAGGGGGTACCAGGGCGGCGGCGGTGGACGCCAGGGTCAGCAGGAAGCCCGCCAGCAAGGATCCTTGGTACGGCTTGGCAAAGCGCCACAGCCGGAGCAGTGCCCAGGTGGAGGGTGGAGCGGGGGATCGTTGGACCGAAGCCCCCCCCGCTTCCGGCCCTGGCTCGATGGAGGGTCCTGGCTGGGGGCCGGCGACTGGCTCGGGGCGTCCGGCGAGATGGCGATCAAACCGCCGCTGGAATTGTTCTATCAGCCCCAGAGCCGCCGGATTCCGGGCCAGGGTATAACGCCAGCAAGCCAGGCGGGACCGGTCATCGTGCAACTCCAGGCTGCCTACCCCGGCATGGTCGTGGTGCCGCAGCACCAGTCCCTTGCGGTACGGCCAGTCCTGCCAAGCCGCGACTCCGGGCGTCCAGGCCAACAACCGCCGGTTGGTGACCGCCACGAAACCCGGAGCAAAAAAAAGTCGCCTATCCAGGTCAACCTCAAGCCAGGCCAAAACGTTCTCCCCCCCATGCAAAAACGCCTCCAAGCGCGGTTGCCAAGCCTCGGGAGGGGCGACAGGGGGGGGGATGGAGGAAAGCGGCTCGTCGGTCATGGGGGGCGTTACGTGTCTATCCCGAACACCCTATGGACTTGGTCTTCACAGACGGTTGAAATCGACGGATAGGGCCTCCGGGGAGCATTTACACGGCATACGGAATGCCTAGGTTATGCGGGCGCGGTTGTGCTCGGGCGCCATTATATCCCGCCCAGAGCGGGTTCGTTCCGGCCCTGATGGGGGTTTGTGGACTACAAATACAAAAACTCTAGAGCTCTAGAGTGTTAACGCCATGAAGCAAAAACACATCCAAATTCTCCGGGTGGTATGCCTGCGCGGGCCCAATATCTGGACCTATCGTCCGGTGCTGGAAGCCTGGATCGACATAGGCGCTCTCGAAGATTGTCCCTCCAACACCCTCCCCGGCTTTTATGAGCGCCTGTCGTCCTGGCTGCCTTCGCTGGTCGAGCACCGCTGTAGTTATGGCGAGCCGGGGGGCTTTCTGCGGCGGGTACGGGAGGGCACTTGGCCGGGTCATATCCTTGAACACGTGACCTTGGAGCTGCAGAACCTGGCGGGGATGCCGGGCGGTTTTGGCAAGGCCCGGGAGACCTCGGTTCGGGGGGTGTACAAGGTCGTGGTGCGCGCCTGGCATGAAACGGTGACCCGCGCCGCCCTGTACGCCGCCCGCGATCTGGTGATGGCGGCCATCGAAAATCGCCCTTTCGAGGTGCCGCCGGTCGTAGAAAACCTTCGAGACCTGGTGGATTCCCTGTGCCTGGGTCCCAGCACCGCCTGCATTGTCGATGCGGCCGATGACCGGGGCATTCCGGCCATCCGGCTGGGCGAAGGCAATCTGGTTCAATTGGGTTACGGTGCCCGCCAGCGCCGCATCTGGACGGCGGAGACCGAACAAACCAGCGCCATCGCGGAGAGCATCTCTTGCGACAAAGCCCTGTCGAAAAGCCTGTTGCAAGCTTGCGGCGTCCCGGTTCCCGAGGGGCGCTTGGTCCAGGGCCCGGAAGATGCCTGGGAGGCCGCCCAAGAGATCGGCATCCCGGTGGTCATCAAGCCTTACGACGGCAACCATGGCCGCGGGGTGTTCACCAATCTAGCCACCCCGAAAGAACTGGAAGCCGCCTACAAGATGGCTGTCGACGAAGGCAGCGGCGTCATGGTCGAACGGTTTGTCCCGGGCAATGAGCACCGGCTGCTGGTGATAGGCGGCCGCTTGGTGGCCGCGGCCCGGGGAGACAATGCCTGCGTGGTGGGCGATGGCCGCTCGACGATCGATGAGCTGATCGACAGCCAGATCAATACCGATCCGCGGCGGGGGTGGGCCGGGGATTATCCGCTTAACCCGGTCTGGCTGGATTCGGCAGCCAGGCTGGAGCTTGACCGGCAAGGATTCCGGTCCGATTCGATCCCTCCGGAAGGCAAAACGGTGCTGATCCAGCGCAACGGCAATGTCGGTATCGACGTCACCGACCTTGTCCATCCGAGCACCGCCGCCATCGCCAGCCTGGCGGCCCGGGTGGTGGGGCTTGACATCGCGGGCATCGATTTGGTGGCGGAAGATATCGCGCGCCCTCTGGAAGAACAGCGCGGCGCCATCGTCGAAGTGAATGCCGGACCCGGCCTGATGATGCATCTTAAACCGGCCGTGGGGGAGCCGCGTCCGGTCGGAGAGGCGATCGTCGGCCATCTCTTTCCCGAGGGGGAGAACGGTCGCATGCCGATTGTCGGGATCACCGGGGGGGGCGGCGCGACGATGGCGGCCCAGCTGACGGCGTGGCTGATCGAGCTGAGCGGCAAGCGCGTCGGATTGGTCTGCGGAGACGGACTCTATCTGGGCCGGCGACGGATCAAGGCCGGCCCCCGCACCACCTGGGAAGCCGGCCAATCGTTGCTGATGAATCCCACGGTGGAAGCCGCAGTTTTCGAAAACGGTGGCGCAACCATTCTGAGCGAAGGGCTGGCTTACGACCGCTGCCAAGTGGGCGTGGTCACCGATAGCGACGATTTGGCGGGACTCGATACCTACGACATTCATGAGCCGGAGCAGTTGTATAACGTGCTGCGGACTCAAATAGACGTGGTATTGCCCGAGGGAGTAGCGGTTCTCAATGCCCGGGATCCGCTGGTGGCCCGGATGGCGCCGCTATGCGACGGCGAAGTGATTTTCTTTGGCAGCGACCCTCAGTTGCCGGTCATTGCTCAACACCGTATCCAAGGCGGACGTGCCCTGTTCTTTCAAGATGGCCGAATCGTGTTGGCCAAAGGCTTTGATGAGGCGCTACGGGTTGAACTCCCGATCCCGCCGGCCCGGGCCGCCGAGCGGCCCAACAACGGGTTGGGGAGCCTGCTTGCCGCGGTGGGCGCGGCCTGGGCTCTGGATATTCCCTTGGACCTGGTGCGTGTCGGCATCGAAACCTTCGAGCCGGTTCCGGTTGCTCGGTCGAAGAGCGCCCGGCGGGCTTCGCAAAGCGCTGTTGGTTAACCGGAGTCCCGTGGGCTAGGGGATTAGAGGAACGAAGACTGATGGAATTATCACGTATCCGGGCGTTGCGCGGCCCCAACCTCTGGAGCCGCCATACCGCCATTGAAGCGATCGTCACCTGTGCCGACGCCGAGCGCTCGATCCATGCCCTGTCTGGCTTCGAAGCGCGGTTGCGGGCGCGGTTTCCGGAAGTCGGCGTGTTGCAGCCGGAGAAGTATGATGAAACCGTTTCCATGGCCCACGTCTTGGAAATCGTCGCCCTTGGACTCCAAGCGCAAGCCGGCTGTCCGGTAAGCTTCAGCCGCACCGCGCCCACCGCTGAGCCCGGCGTGTATCAGGTGGTCGTCGAATACAGCGAAGAGGCGGTGGGCCGGCTGGCTTTCGAGTTGGCCCAGGCCCTATGCCAGGCGGCGACGGATGATGGGCCTTTCGATCTTGCCAAGGCGCTGGCTCGTTTGCGGGATCTGGATGAGGATGTCCGATTGGGGCCCAGCACTGCCGCCATCGTGGATGCCGCGGTCGCCCGTGGCATCCCCTACCGGCGCCTGACCGAGGGCAGCTTGGTGCAATTCGGCTGGGGCAGCCGCCAACGCCGCATTCAGGCCGCTGAAACCGACCGCACCGGTGCCATTGCCGAATCCATCGCTCAGGATAAAGATCTGACCAAGACGTTGCTCGATGCGGCTGGAATCCCGGTTCCCTGCGGTCGCTTGGTCTCCGATGCCGAGGATGCATGGGCGGCCGTGGAGGAAATCGGCGGTCCGGTCGTGGTGAAACCCCGGAATGGCAACCAGGGCAAGGGAGTCACGGTCGATGTCGTGACCCGCGAGCACCTTGAAACCGCCTACGCGGCGGCCGCCGAGAGCGGTGCCGGAGTGATAGTGGAGCGTTTCATTCCGGGCCATGATTTTCGTTTGCTGGTGGTCGGCAAAAACTTGGTCGCTGCCGCGCGCCGTGACCCGCCATATGTCGTTGGCGACGGGATTCATACGGTGCGCGAACTCATCGAGCAGGTGAACAGCGATCCGCGGCGCGGCGAAGGGCATGCCACCTCGCTGACCAAGATCCGGCTCGACGATATCGCCGCCGCTCGCCTAGTTGCTCAAGGTTTCGCGGCGGATTCGGTGCCGCCGAAGGGGGCGCGAGTCGTTTTGCGAAACAACGCCAACCTGAGCACCGGCGGCACGGCCACCGATGTAACCGACAACATCCACCCGGAGCTGGCCGCCCGCGCGGTGGAGGCGGCACAAACCGTCGGTCTGGATATCTGCGGCGTGGATGTGGTGTGCGAGACGGAACTTAAGCCGCTGGAGGAGCAAGGCGGAGCCATCGTCGAGGTCAACGCCGCGCCGGGTTTGCGCATGCACCTTAGCCCCTCCTTCGGCAAAGGGCGTCCGGTGGGCGAGGCG
>JAHFQX010000019.1:35643-49007 GCA_023259135.1 Betaproteobacteria bacterium
GCGATTATCTCCACCCTGTTTGCCGATGGTGACGAGGGCCGTATTCCGGTCGTCGCCGTCACCGGCACCAACGGAAAAACCACGACGGTTCGCCTGATTGCTCACCTGCTGTCCTGCAGCGGCTTGCGGGTCGGCATGACCAGCACCGACGGCATCTACATCGCGGGACAACGTATCGAGGGCGGGGATTGCAGCGGGCCCAAGAGCGCTCGCAATGTGCTGCTGCATCCCGACGTCGATGCGGCGGTATTCGAGACCGCGCGAGGCGGCATGCTGCGCGAGGGATTGGCGTTCGACCGCTGCAACATCGCGGTGGTGACGAACATCGGCACCGGCGACCACTTGGGGCTCAATTTCATCACCACGGCGGAAGATCTGGCCGTCTTGAAACGAGTGATCGTCCAAAACATCGCGTCCGACGGCGCTGCCGTCCTCAATGCGGCGGATCCGATGGCTGCTCGCATGGCCGACGGGTGTCCCGGTCCCGTCACGTTCTTCGCCAGCAACCCGAACAATTCGATCCTGGCCACTCACCGGGCGCAAGGCCGTCGCGTCGTCTCTGTCGAGGGCGCGGCGATCGTGGCGACCGAAGGCGGTTTCAAGCAGCAGATCGCCTTGTCGGAGATCCCCATTACCCGAAACGGGATGATCGGCTTCCAGGTCGAGAACGTGATGGCGGCTTTGGCGGCCGCCTGGGCGCTGGGTCTGGACTGGGGGGTGATCCGAGCCGGGTTGCAATCCTTTGACAGCGATACCCGTCGCGTGCCCGGCAGGTTCAACGTGCTCCCTTTTCGAGGCGCCACCTTGATTGCCGACTACGGCCACAATCCGGACGCGATTCAAGCCCTCGTTCGGGGAATAGAGGAGATGCCGGCAAAGCGCCGGACGGTGGTGATCAGCGGCGCCGGGGACCGGCGCGACGACGACATTCGCCGGCAAACCCAGGTGCTGGGGGACGTCTTCGACGACGTGATTCTTTATCAGGATCAGTGCCAGCGAGGCCGGGCCGACGGCGAAGTCCTGGCTCTTCTTCGGCAAGGACTGAGCCACGCCAAGCGCGCCACCGTCATCGACGAGATTCGCGGGGAGTTTCGGGCCATCGATGCCGCCCTGACCCGCTTGGCGCCCGGAGACCTGTGCCTGATCCTGATAGATCAGATCGAGGAAGCCTTGAGCCATATCGCCAGGCGGGGGGCTGAAAGCTGATATTTCCTTAGCGCCTTACCCCGCATCCCAAAAACCGCGTATCTCGATCCAAGCGCTGGAAAGCAAGACCGGCTACGTGTGCACCAGCAGCGGCAGAATCGCGCGGGGCCTGAAGAGCGCCTACAAGCGACATGGCACGGTCAATTTGTGTGCCGCCCTCAATGTGGCCACGGGAGAAATCAAGTCCAAGACAACGGGTGCCAAGCAGCGTCCCGACTTTCAGGCCTTCATGGAAGGGGTGATCGCCGATGTCAAAAATGATCGGCAGATTCACGTCATCCTCGACAACTACAGCACACACAAGAAAAACCATGACTGGTTGGCCAAGCATCCCAATGTTCAATTTCACTTCACTCCCACTTCGGCCGGTTGGCTCAACCAAGTGGAAATCTGGTTCGGAATCTTCACTCGCAAAGCCCTCAGCGGCAGAAGCTTTGCCAACACCGAGCCATTGGTTCAGGCCATCGAGGCGTTTATCTCCTCCACCAACCAATCTGCCTCCCCCTTCGTCTGGCGCAAGCGTGAAGTCAAAGGATCCGAGCTTAGAAATACTATTGTTAATTTGCGAAATTAAATACTAGTCTTCCTTCTTGGTTTCCTTCAAGAGCTCCACCGAGCCGTCTTCTTTTTCGGCTTCGAGGCGGACGGTGAAGCCCCACAAGCGGGCGACGTGCTTGAGCACCTCGTCGATATCGTCTCCCAAAGGGCGACGATCATGCCGGATATGGCGCAGCGTCAAGGATCGGTCGCCGTAACGGTCCACGTTGTAAGCCTGGATGTTGGGTTCCCGATTTCCCAGATCATATTGCTTGGCCAGCGCTTCGCGGACCGCCTGATATCCGGCGTCGTCGTGGATGGCGGTGATTTCCAGTTCCGAGCTTCGGTCGTCGTCCAGCACCTGGAACAACCTGAGATCCCGAATCAGTTTGGGAGAGAGGTATTGGGCGATGAAGCTCTCGTCCTTGAAATTCCGCATAGCGAAATCCACGGCTTTTTTCCAGTCGCTACCGGCAAGGTCGGGGAACCAGCGACGATCTTCATCAGTGGGATGTTCGCAGATTCTCCGGATGTCGGTAAAGAGGCCATACCCCAGGCAATAGGGGTTGATCCCCGAATAGTGGGGACTGTCGTAGGGAGGTTGGTAGATCACGTTGGTGTGGGACTGCAAGAACTCGATCATGAAGCCGTCGGTGACCAGCCCCTTGTCGTACAGGGTGTTGAGAATATTGTAGTGCCAGAAAGTCGCCCAACCTTCGTTCATCACCTGGGTCTGGCGTTGAGGGTAAAAATACTGGGCGATCTTGCGGACGATACGGATGACTTCTCGCTGCCAGGGTTCGAGCAGAGGGGCGTTCTTCTCGATGAAGTACAGTAAGTTTTCCTGCGGCTCCGCGGGGAAACGCCGGGGCTGGGCCGATTCCCGATCGGCATTCTTGACGGGCAGGGTGCGCCACAGATCGTTGATCTGTGCTTGCAGATAGGCTTCCCGTTCCTGCCGGCGGGCTTTTTCCCGATGAGTTGAAAGTTTTTGCGGGCGGCGGTAACGATCCACTCCATGGGTCATCAGCGCATGGCAGGCATCCAGCAGGCATTCGACTTGTTCCTCGCCGTAACGCTCTTCGCATTCCCGGATGTAATTCCGGGCAAACACCAGATAGTCAATAATGGCGTCGGCGCTGGTCCAGGTCTTGAATAGGTAGTTGCCCTTGAAAAAGGAGTTGTGGCCGTAGGCGGCATGGGCGATGACCAGCGCCTGCATGGTCATGGTGTTTTCTTCCATGAGATAGGCGATGCAAGGATCGGAGTTGATCACCACCTCGTAGGCCAGCCCCATCTGCCCCCGCTGGTAAGCTTTTTCCACTTGCATGAAATGCTTGCCGTAGGACCAGTGGGCATAGCCCACCGGCATGCCTACCGAGGCGTAGGCATCCATCATTTGCTCCGAGCTGATGACCTCGATTTGCCGGGGATAGGTATCCAGCCCGTACTCCGCCGCCACTTCGGCGATGGCGGCGTCGTAGCGCCGGATCAGATCGAAGGTCCATTCGGAGCCTTCGGACAGATAATTGCGGGTCATGCCACCTCTTTTCTGAACAGATCTCCGAATACCGGAAAGATATCCTCCGCTCCGGCAATCCGCCGCATGGCGAAATTCGGGTAGGCTTGGGCGACCCGCTCATAGGATTGCCACAGCGACTGTTCTTCGTCCTCGGTAATCTCCACGTAGGCATAGTATTGCAACAAGGGCATGATTTCCCGAGCGAGGAGCTCCTCGCACAGCGAGCAGTCGGCTTCCCAGTTTTCCCCGTCGGAGGCCTGGGCGGCGTAGATGTTCCAATCGGAAGTGGGGTAGCGCTCCCGAATGATATCGCGCATCAGCGTCAGGGCGCTGGACACCACCGTGCCTCCGGTTTCTCGGGCATAAAAGAACTGTTCTTCGTCCACCTCCAGGGCCGTGGTGTGATGGCGGATGAACACCACTTGGATTTTTTCGTAACTGCGGGCCAAGAACAGATAAAGCAACATGAAAAACCGCTTGGCCAGATCCTTTTTGGCTTGATCCATGGAGCCGGACACGTCCATCAGGCAAAACATCACCGCCTGAAAGGACGGCTTGACCACCTTGATGCGGCTGTTGTAGCGCAGGTCGTGGGTGTCGAGAAACGGGATCGTCGCCAGGCGCTGCCGGAGGGTGGCGATCTCCTCTCGCAATGCTTCAATTCGCTCGCCGTCTTCGCCGCTTTCCTCGGCGGCCAGCAGTTCTTCTTCCAGAGCTTGCAATGCGGCGGCATAGCCGCTGCGAAAAGAAATTTTCCTGCCCAGCGCTCCCCGGAACGAGCGGACGATGTTGAGGTCCATCGGGGAGCCGGAGCTGCTATGGCCGGCCCTGATGCGATTGTGGTCGACCGCTGCGGCCAACTGGGTTTTCACCAAATTGGGCAGGCGCAATTCGTCGAAGAAGAATTCGAGAAACTCCTCGCGGCTCAGCTCGAAGACAAAATCGTCCTCGCCGCGGCCGGAATTGCTGGGCCGGCTGCCGCCCGCGCCCGCGCCGCCGCCCAGTGGCCGGGAAACCCTGTCGCCGGAGGAGAAATGCTTGTTGCCGGGGTGTACCGCGCCGCGCTTGCCCCCGGAGCCGAGCCGGAACTGGGGTTCGGAGATGTCTCGGCCGGAGATCGACACTTTGTCGCCCCGATCCATATCGGTCACGCTGCGCTTGCTGACGGCCCGGGCAACCGCCTCCTTCACCTGTCGCTTGACCCGGCGGATAAAGCGGCTACGGTTTACGGCGCTCTTGTTCTTGCCATGGTTCCGGCGATCAACGATCTGGGTCATGGGCCTCCCTCGTTCATTCGCTCAAGAGGATTTGCGCACCCTCAAATACCATTCGGAAAGCAGTCTGACCTGCTTCTGGGTATAGCCCTTGGCCACCATGCGATTGACGAAGTCCTCGTGCTTGCTCTGCTCGTCCGCAGAGGATTTGGCATTGAAGGAGATCACCGGCAGCAGATCCTCGGTGCTGGAGAACATCTTTTTCTCGATCACGGCGCGCAACTTCTCGTAGCTGGTCCAGGCCGGATTCTTGCCCCCGTGTTGGGCCCGGGCGCGCAGTACGAAATTAACGATCTCGTTGCGGAAATCCTTGGGATTGCTGATCCCAGCCGGTTTCTCGATTTTTTCCAGCTCGTCGTTCAGGGTCTTGCGATCCAGAATCTCGCCGGTGTCCTGATCCCGATATTCCTCCTCCTGGATCCAATAGTCGGCATAGGTCACGTAGCGGTCGAAAATGTTCTGCCCATACTCGGAATAAGACTCCAAATAGGCGGTCTGAATTTCCTTGCCGATGAACTCCGCGTAGCGGGGCGAGATATAACCCTTGATCAGGGAAAGATATTTTTCCTCCAGATCGGGTGGGAATTGTTCCCGCTGGATCTGCTGCTCCAGAACATACAGCAGATGCACCGGACTGGCCGCCACCTCGGTGTGGTCGTAATTGAACACTTTGGACAGAATTTTGAAGGCAAAGCGGGTAGACATGCCCGTCATGCCTTCGTCCACCCCCGCCGCATCCCGGTATTCCTGATGGGATTTGGCCTTGGGATCCACATCTTTCAGATTTTCCCCGTCGTAGATGCGCATTTTAGAGATGATGCTGGAATTTTCCGGCTCCTTGATGCGCGACAGCACCGCGAACTGGGCCATCATTTCCAAGGTGCCCGGAGCGCAAGGAGCTTCCGACAAGGAGCTTTCCCGCAGCAGCTTCTGGTAGATCTTCACTTCCTCGGACACCCGCAGGCAGTAAGGCACCTTGACGATGTAGATGCGGTCCAGGAACGCTTCGTTGTTCTTGTTGGTCTTGAAGGCTTGCCACTCGGATTCGTTGGAATGGGCCAAGATGACCCCTTGGAACGGAATCGCCGAGAAACCCTCGGTGCCTTTGTAGTTCCCTTCCTGGGTGGCGGTCAGCAGGGGGTGGAGCATCTTGATCGGGGCCTTGAACATCTCCACGAACTCCAGCAGCCCCTGGTTGGCCAGGCACAGCCCGCCGGAATAGCTGTAGGCATCCGCGTCGTTCTGGGCGAATCGCTCCAGCTTGCGGATATCCACTTTGCCCACCAGGGAGGAGATATCCTGGGTGTTTTCGTCTCCCGGCTCGGTCTTGGTGATGGCAATTTGTTGGAGCGCGGAGGGCCACAGCCGCACCACGCTGAAGCGGCTGATGTCTCCGTTGAACTCGTGGAGTCGCTTGACGGCCCAGGGGGAAATCAGTCCCGTGAGATAGCGTCGGGGAATCCCATAGTCCTCCTCCAGGATCGCTCCGTCCTCGCTGGGAGAAAACAGGCCCAGGGGCGATTCGTTGATGGGAGAGCCTTGGATGGCGTAGAAGGGCACCTTCTCCATCAAAGACTTGAGCTTCTCGGCCAAGGAAGATTTGCCGCCCCCCACCGGTCCCAGCAGATAGAGGATCTGCTTGCGCTCTTCGAGGCTCTGGGCGGCATGGCGGAAGAAGGCAACGATGTTTTCGATGACCTCTTCCATGCCATAGAAGTCCTTGAAAGCCGGGTAGAGGCGGATTATCTTGTTGGAAAAGATCCGGCTCAACCGCGGATCCAAGCGGGTATCCACCACCTCCGGCTCGCCGATGGCCATCAGCATGCGCTCCGCCGGGGTGGCATAGGCGGAGGGATCTTGCTTACAAAGATTGAGGTATTCCTGAAGGGACAGTTCCTCGGCCTTGCTGGCTTCGTAGCGGGATGTATATCTGGAGAAAACACTCATGGCTGGACCCTCCGCACTTTGCAACTCAATTAACTAACACTCAAATTTTTCCTGTGACTTGATGCCCAATTACTCAAAGCTATAACGCGTATCATCCGCATGGTGCTGACCGTTTGCCGAATGGGGCGGAAATTTTCACAAGTGGAGAATATCGGACCCCCGCTCAGCTTGCCGCAGCCATCGACGCAAAGCCCCCTGCGCCACGTTACCGGGAAATTTAGCAATTAGCGTGCCGAAATTTTCCGTCAAGACGATTCCAGGCATAGACTCCCGCGGGCCAGGGAGGTTCAGCTTCCAGGCGGCAAAGCGCCGGAATGGAGGGGGCGGCGGTGACGGCGCGTGGCGCAGCATCCGGCTGACAAGCGTCGGGTCGAAAAGACAGCGGGCGGGATGAGGGCGGATTCGGCGTTTTTCCCTCATCTGGGACCTCACGCCGGAGGGGACAGGGGCCTGCCGGAACGCTGCGCGGTCCGGGATATCCTCCACCGGGAAACGGTGGAAGCGAAGAAAACAGCCCGTCGAGCTGCGATGGTTTTCCTTCTCCTTAAAGAAGTCAAACGCTACGCCATCCTGCTGGGCGCCCGGCTCCGCATCGCGGAGCGGGCGGCGGGAACCCGATTCGCGGAGCCTAACCGCGCCGCCAAGTGGTTCCTTGGGGGCTATCTTCCAGCAAAATGCCCCGGTTTAGCAACTCCCTCCGAATGCGATCGGACTCGGCGAAGTCGCGGGTCTGCCGGGCAGCGGCCCGCCGGGCGATCCAAGCTTCGATGTCGGCGGCGCTCAAGCCGGCCGAATCCGTTGCCGGGGCGGCTTGTAGGAACGCCTCTGGGCCTCGCTCCAGCAAGCCGAGTATCCGACCCAACGCCTTCAGGTTTCCCGCAGCGGCGGCGTCTTCCCGGCGATTGGCCGCGTTGGCCAAATCGAACAGCGCGGCCAGCGCCTCGGGGGTGTTGAAATCGTCGTCCATGGCGGCCTTGAAGCGGGCGCAGTGGGTTTCGTTCCAATTCGGCGCCGGCACGGAACCCGGCTCGATTCCCTTGAGAGCAGTATAAAGACGAGCAAGCCCTTGCTTGGCGTCGGCCAGATGTTGATCGGAGTAATTCAAGGGGCTGCGGTAGTGGGCTCGCAACAGAAAAAACCGAACCACCTCGGCATCGAAGCGGCTCAAAATATCCCGCACCGTGAAAAAATTGCCCAGCGATTTGGACATTTTTTCGTCGTCCACCCGCACGAAGCCGTTGTGCATCCAGTAATTCACGAAGGGGTGGCCGAAAGCCCCCTCGGATTGGGCGATTTCATTCTCGTGGTGGGGAAACTGCAAATCCTGACCGCCGCCGTGAATATCGAAGTGTTCCCCCAGGCAGTCGGCGCTCATGGCCGAGCACTCGATGTGCCAGCCGGGACGGCCCGCGCCCCAAGGGGATTCCCACGCCGGTTCCCCCGGCTTGGCGGCCTTCCAAAGAACAAAATCCAGGGGATCGTGCTTGGCGGGATCCGCGTCCACCCGGTGGCCCTCCAGCAACTCGTCGGGGGATTTCCCGGACAGCTTGCCATAGCCGGGAAATTTCCGGACGCTGTAATAAATGTCGCCGTTGCTTCCCAGATAAGCCAGCCCCTTGTCCAGCAATCGGGCAATGAGCCCCAGCATCGAGTTGACGTAATCCGTCGCCCGCGGTTCGATATCCGGCGGCTCGACGCCGAGGGCGGCGGCGTCCTCGTGCATGGCTTGAATGAAACGGGCCGTTAAGGCCTGGATCGATTCGCCGCGCTCGGCGGCCCGACGGATGATCTTGTCGTCGACGTCGGTAATGTTGCGGGTATAGGCCACTTGATAGCCGGAAGCGCGCAGCCACCGGCGCACCACGTCGAACGCCACCATCACCCGGGCATGGCCCAAATGGCAATAATCGTAGACCGTCATGCCGCACACATACATCTTGGCCTGGCCCGGCGCCAGGGGAACGAAAGGCCGCTTCCGGCGGGTCAGGGAATCATGGATCTGGAGCATGGGAAATCCTTGGCAGGGGTGGCGGCAAGCCCCACCCGAGGCGGTTTTAATCGATAGCGGTATTGAGCACGTGGGCGGCCAACCGTCGCCGGATGCGTTCCCATCCCATGAGGGCGAACAAGGGCGGCATCTCCGGGCCATGGAGCTGCCCGGTCAATGCCGCCCGCAACGGCTGGAACAAGGCCTTGCCCTTGACTCCGGCGGCTGCCCCGAACCGGCGGGTGAATTCCTTGAATTCCAGGGGCTCCTCCAGGACGGCCAGCGCTTGGCGGAAAAAATCCGGGGGGGTGGCTTCCAGCACCGCCCGGGCTTCGGCGGACAGGGGCAAACCATCGCCGAATACCGCTTCCGCCCACAGCCGGGCATCCCGCGGGAACAACACGTTGGCCCGCACCGCCGCGGCGAATTCCGGCAGGCGCTCGGCGGGCACCCATTCACGCACCTCTTCCGCCATCCAGCGGGTCAGGGTTGGCTGGTCAGCCCCCAGTACCGCTTGCGCCTGCCAAAAATCCAGTTGGGCGCGGTCGTAGCGAGCCGGCGCACGGCCCAGGCGTTCCACGGAAAACCCCGCGACCAAACCCGCGAAATCCAGAAAAGCGCTTGACTCGTAGCGATGCCCGAGGCGTCCCAAATAGTTGAGGATGGCCAGGGAAAAATAGCCCATTTCCCGCAATTCCCCTACCGACAGGCTGCCGCTGCGCTTGGACAAGGGCGCCCCCGCCTGATCGACAATGAGGGAAATGTGCCCATAGCGGGGCGTGGGCAATTGCAGGGCTTGGAGCAGGGCAATCTGCCGGGGCGTGTTGGCCAGATGGTCCTCGCCGCGCATCACATGGGTTACCCCCATCAGCGCATCGTCCAGGGCATTCACATAAAAAAACGCGTAGCTGCCGTCGGAGCGGCGGATGATGAAATCTCCGATCTCGTCGGCGGGAAACCGCTGGGAACCCCGCACCATGTCTTCGAACTCGATCACCTCGGCCTTGGGCATGCGGAAACGCAAGGAATGGGGGAGTTCCCGGCGCTTGGCCTCGACCTCGCGGGGCGTCAGATGGGCGCATTTGCCGCTGTAACGGGGAGGCAGTCCGGCCGAGGCCTGGGTTTTGCGGGACATCTCCAATTCCAGGGGAGTGCAGAAACAGGGGTAGATCCGCCCCCGTTCTTCCAGCAGGGCGCGGAACCGTTCGTAGACGCTCCCCCGCTGGGATTGGCGATAGGGCCCGGCCGCGCCGCCGGCGTCACCCCCCTCCTGCCAATCCAGCCCCAGCCAGCGCAGATCCCGCATCAGGGCCACCACATATTCGTCCCGGCTGCGCTCGGCGTCGGTATCTTCCACCCGCAGCAAAAACACGCCACCCTGCTTGGCGGCCAGCAAGGCGTTGAAAAGGGCGGTGCGGATGTTGCCGAAATGGAGCAGTCCCGTCGGGCTGGGGGCAAAGCGCGTTTTCGGAATGTTCATGCAAGGCTGATGGTTATGGCAGAACAAGGCCGGTATTGGTAGAATCGCCGGACCTTAGGACCTTGGCAACCTTCAAGGAAGCTTGCGCCGACACAGCCCAAGCCCGCCATGGGTTGCCGTAGCCGCTGACGCAGCTCCCTAAGGCACTGCGAAAAACTAGGAAAAGTATATCACATGCCCATATCCCTCCGCGCCCTGTTTGCCTTGCCCCTGGCCGTTTTGCTGAGTATCGCGTCGATTTCGCCGAGCCGGGCCGACGAGGTCCAAGAAGCCACCCAACTGCTGAAACAGGGCCATCCCACCCAGGCCCTGGAACGGATCAACGCTTTTCTGGCAGCCCATCCCAAGGATGCCAAGGGACGGTTTCTCAAGGGCCTGATCCTGGCGGAGCAAAGCAAGACCGCCGAAGCCATTAAGGTGTTCTCGGCCCTTACCGAGGATTATCCGGAGTTGCCGGAACCCTATAACAACCTGGCGGTGCTGCACGCGGTGCAAGGCCAATACGACAAGGCCAAAACCGCATTGGAAATGGCCATCCGCACTCACCCCAGTTATGCCGTGGCCCACGAAAACTTGGGAGACATCTATGCCAAGATGGCTACCCAGGCCTATGACCGTGCTTTGCAACTGGATCGTGGCAACGCCGCGGCTCAGACCAAGCTGGCGCTGATTCGGGAATTGTTTTCCGGCACTGGCAAGCCCGCCAAGCCCGCCGCCAAGCTGGAGGCCTCCAAGGTTCCGATGGCGGCCGCACCCGCGGCTCCCCTGCCCCCGGTGGTCAAACCGCCGCCGGTTGCGGCCCCCGCTCTTCCCGCCGCCAAGCCGCCCGTCTCTTCCGAAGACTCGGCGTCGGCCGCCAAATCCAACGCCGAGACCGGAGCCGTCGCCCAAGCCCTGGAAAATTGGGCCCAGGCTTGGTCCAGCAACAACGTGCCGGCCTATCTCGGTCACTATGCCAAGGATTTTGCCCCCCCGGCCGGCGCAACCCGGAGCGCTTGGGAGGCGACCCGCCGTCAGCTGGTCGCCAAACCCCGCAAGATCAGCGTCGCCATTACGGATTTGAAAGTCACGTTTCCGGAACCGAACAAGGCGACGGCCAGCTTCGTGCAAGATTACCGTTCCGGTGCGATGAAAAGCGTGATTTCAAAAACCCTTGTTCTTGTCAAAACCGACGGAAAGTGGCTCATTCAACGCGAGCAGGTCGGGAAAAAATAGACCACCCCGCCTCTTCTCCTCGGCCTCGACCGGCTGACATGGACCGACTTTTCTCTGCCGCCGTGACTTTCGCCGCCTTTTGCCTGTCGATGGCGGCGTGGGGCATGGGGGAATCCCCTCGGCCCGCTGCCGTCCATGCCGCCGCCGAAACCCCGGAGGCTCAATTGGTCAACGGCTTGCTGGACGTGGTCCACAACCGGCTGGACTCGGCCTTGGGGCGGATCGACCGGCTGCTGCAAAGCAACCCCAATTTCCGTCTGGCCCATCTGGTGAAAGGGGATATCCTGCTGGCCCGAACGCGATCCATCGCCACCTTGGGCGGCGGATCGGATGCGCCCACTGAACGGCTGGAGGGTCTGCGCGAAGAAGCCGTGGCCCGTGTCCGACGATTTCGTCAGGTCGTCACCGGGGAAAAGCTCCCTGCCTACCTCTTGCAATTGGACGCCAAGCAGAAATACGCGGTGGTGGTGGATGCCGAAAGATCCACGCTCTATGTTTTCGAGAATCGCCAAGGAACTCCCCGCTATCTGGCCGACTACTACATCAGCATCGGCAGGAACGGAGTCCGCAAGGCGGCGGAAGGGGACCGCAGGACTCCATTGGGGGTGTACCAAGTCGTCGCCAGCCTACCCAAGGAAAAGCTCGCCGATTTCTATGGGGACGGCGCTTTTCCCATCAACTACCCCAACGAATGGGACCGCCGCCATGGCCGCAAAGGCCACGGCATCTGGCTCCACGGGACTCCCAGCGACACTTACAGCCGCCCGCCGATGGCCAGCGATGGTTGCATTGTGTTGAGCAACCAGGATTTGCGGAATCTGACCGCCCGGCTCCAAGTCGGCAGTACCCCGGTGGTCATCGCCGAACGGGTCGAATGGGTTGATCCGGCGTCGCTTCGCGCATCCAGGAAGGATTTGCTGTCAGCCGTGGAATCCTGGCGCAAGGACTGGGAAAGCCGGGACATGGGCCGCTACCTCGGACACTATTCGGCGAAATTCTCCGGCAACGGTCTGGATTTCAAGCAATGGGCGAAACAGAAGCAGCAGGTCAATCAAGCCAAGCGCTGGATCAAAATCCGAATCGGCGAGATGGGCGCTTTCCTGTATCCGGGGCGGGAACAACTGGCCGTGGTGGATTTCGTGCAGGACTACGCGAGCAGCAATCTGTCCCAGCGTGGCCATAAGCGCCAGTATTGGCTCAAGGAAGGATCGCGCTGGAAGATCGTCTATGAAGGCGCCGCCTAACATCGTACCCTGTTTCCCCTGGGGCCGCCGCGTTGGCCGAATGCTGCTGGCTTTCCTGGCGGCGGCGCTGCCGGCCACGCCGGTTTGGGCCGCCACCCCGCAAGTGGAGATCAAGACTTCCGCCGGGCTCATCGTGGCGGAGCTTTACCCCGACAAGGCGCCCCGTACCGTGGAAAATTTTCTGCGCTATGTGAGCGAAGGGTTCTACTCGGGCACGCTCTTCCATCGGGTCATCCCTGGCTTCATGATCCAAGGCGGCGGATATGCCGCGGATTTCACCGAGAAACCCACCCGGCCCCCGATTCCCAACGAAGCCGCCAATGGCTTGAGCAACGAGCCGGGCACTCTCGCCATGGCTCGCACCCCCGACCCCCATTCGGCCGCCGCCCAATTCTTCATCAATACCGCCCATAACCGTTTCCTGGACCACGCCTCGCCCACCCCCCAAGGCTACGGCTATGCGGTTTTCGGCCGAGTGGTGGAAGGCATGGAGACGGTGCGGCGCATTGCCCGGACCCCGACCGGCAGGGGCGGGCCTTTTCCCGCCGATGTACCCCGGCAGCCCGTGCTGATCGAATCGGTCCGAATTCTTGCCGCTCCCGTTTCTTCTCAAAGGAAAACCCCATGACCCAAGTCAAACTGCAAACCACCCTAGGAGATCTCGTGCTGGAACTGGATACCGGCAAGGCGCCGGTGACCACCGAAAATTTCCTGGGCTACGTCCGCCGCGGCTTCTACGACGGCACCCTGTTTCACCGGGTTATCCCCGGTTTCATGATCCAGGGCGGCGGTTTCGAGCCGGGCATGCAATCCAAGCCCACCGCGGCGCCGATTCGCAACGAGGCCGATAACGGTCTCAAGAACAAGGCCGGCAGCATCGCCATGGCCCGCACCGCCGACCCCCACTCCGCCAGCTCCCAGTTTTTCATCAACCTGGCGGACAACGACTTTC
>JAHFQX010000084.1 GCA_023259135.1 Betaproteobacteria bacterium
AATGAAAAGCATGCTGGTCAATACCGTGGAGCGGCTGCTCCAAGATTTGTGCCCTCCCGAAACGGTCAATGGGGCGGAAAAGGGCGAGTGGCCCGCCAAATTGTGGGATGCCTTGGAAGATGCCGGCTTACCCAGAGCCTGGTTGTCGGAAGAGGCGGGCGGCTCTGGGGTCGGCGTCGGCGATGTGCTGGCCGTGCTACGGGCGGCGGGGCGTTTCGCCGCCCCCGTGCCCTTGGCGGAAACCCTGCTAGCCGGGTGGTTGCTGGAAGCCGCTGGCTTGCGGATTCCCGATGGTCCATTGAGCGTGGCGCCGGTGACGGTGGAGGATCGGATCGCTTTCCGCAGAACCGCCAACGGCTGGCAGCTTTCCGGCACGGCGCGGCATGTGCCCTGGGGGGCAGCCGCGGGCTATCTGGCGGTGGTGGGGCGAGCGGGGAACAAGACTCGGGTAGCCTTAGTGGAATCTTCCCGCTGCCGCATTACCCAGGGAAAAAATCTCGCCGGAGAGCCGCGTGATACCGTGAACTTCGATGGCGTCACCGTTCTGGCCGGCAATGCAGCCGAGGCGCCTGCCGGAATTTCCCAGGCCGCCTTGTGGCAACGCGGGGCTTTGACGCGGGTGGCCCTGATGACGGGGGCGATCGAAAAAGCCATGGATTTGAGCCTGCGCTACGCCAACGAGCGGGTGCAGTTCGGCAAGCCCATCGGTAAATTCCAGGCGGTGCAACAGCAATTGGCGCTGATGTCCGGCGAGGTGGCGGCGGCCTTGGTGGCCACGGATGCGTCCGGTCAAGCCGCCGACCGGGCCCGGGGGCTGGGGGAAACGGCTTGCGCCAAGACGCGGGTGGGGGAGGCGGCGGGAGTCGCGGCGGCCCTGGCCCACCAGATTCATGCCGCCATCGGGGTGACCTACGAACATACTCTGCATCACAGCACCCGCCGCTTGTGGAGCTGGCGGGAGGAGTTTGGCGCCGAAGCGGATTGGGCGGGGTATTTGGGCCACTGGATCGCCCGGCTGGGACCTGATGGCCTGTGGCCCGCCATGACTTCCCCGGCCGGAATTCCGGTCAAAGCTTGAAGTAAAGACCTGCCGCGCCAGAAATCGGGGCGGTATTCAATTATCCAAGGAGATCCGACGTGGCTGACTATCAATTCATTAAATTCGCGGTGGACGACAAGGGCATCGCGGTGATTACTCTGAATCGTCCCGAGCGCTACAACGCCTTTCACCAGGGCCTGGTGGACGAGTGGTACGATGCTTTGCAAAAAGTGGCGGCCAATCCCGATGCCAAGGTGGTCATCGTCACGGGGGCCGGCAAGGCCTTCTGCGCCGGCGGCGACGTGGAGGAAATGGGACATTTCCTGGAGAAAAACAGCCTGGATCGCAAGGACTTTCTCTGGGAGCACGTCCATAAAATCGCCCTGACCTTGGAGCGGCTGGATCGCCCCGTGATCGCCGCCCTCAACGGCACCGCCCGGGGCGCCGGGCTGGACATGGCGCTCATGTGCGACATCCGCATCGCCGCCCAATCGGCGGTATTCGCCGAGAGCTATATCAACATGGGGCTGATGCCCGGTGACGGCGGCACCTACTTCCTGCCTCGACTGGTCGGCATTCCCCGCGCCCTGGAAATGTTCTGGACCGGCCGGGAAGTGACCGCCGAGGAAGCCGAGCGCATCGGCTTCGTCAACCGCGTGGTGCCCGATGGGGAAGCCTTCAACGCCGCCTACGAACTGGCCCTCAAGATCGCCAAGCAGGCTCAGCAGGCCATCCGCTTCACCAAGCGGGCCATGTATCAGAGCCTGACCGCTAGTTTGGCCATGCACCTGGACATGGTGTCGTCCCACATGGCGGTGTTGGAGGATTTGCCGGATTTCCGCGACCGGCTCAAGGCCTTCAAGGAACGCAAAAAAAGCTGAGTCCGGTCTTGACATTACGCTCACTTCGCCCCGTTTCCGCCGCTGTGGAGCGGGGCGGAGTGATTTTAGGGATGGGCGACCGTGACTTGACGATTCCGAAGGGGGTTAGCTAACATCGCCGCATTCTGAAAGGGGTTTTAGGCGGAGGATGGCTGACAGACCGTTGCGCTCGCCTCCCGAAACCACAACATTGAGCTTTGCTTCGACATGAACCGTCCTGCCGCCACCTTGTTGATCGCGGTCCTCGGGTTCCCCGCGGGGCCAGCGGCCGCCTTGGTTTTTACCCCGACCGAGGAAGCCCGGCAGATTTCCGATCCGGTTCCTCCCGCCGCGACCGCGGAGCCGGTTGTGGGGGGGGAGGGGGAAAACAGTCCGCCGCAGGAAATGGTCTTCGCTCCCAGCGATCTTTGGCAGCGTATTCGCGACGGGTTTGCCATCCCCGATCTGGAAGGCCCGCTGGTGCGTAAGCAAGAGGAGTGGTATGCCCAGCGGCCCGATTACGTGAAGCGCATGGTGGAGCGGAGCCGCCGCTATCTTTATTACGTGGCGGAGGAGGTGCAGCGGCGCAACATGCCGATGGAAATCGCTCTGCTGCCGATGATCGAGAGCGCCTACAATCCGCGGGCCTATTCCCGCAGCCACGCTTCCGGCATGTGGCAATTCATCCCCTCCACCGGCAAGCTGTACGGCCTGCCGCAGAACTGGTGGTACGACGGCCGCCGCGACGTGCTGGCGGCCACCACGGCAGCGCTGGATTATTTGCAATACCTCCATGGCCTGTTCGGCGATTGGCGGCTGGCGCTGGCCTCCTATAACTGGGGCGAGGGCGCGGTATCTCGGGCCATTGCCCGTAACCAGGCGAAGGGATTGCCCACGGATTATTCCAGCCTGCCCATGCCGGCCGAGACCCGAGAGTACGTGCCCAAGCTCCAGGCGGTGAAAAACATCATCATGAGTCCGTCGGCCTACGGCCTTGCCCTGGCGGAGATCCCCAACCAGCCCTATTTCGTTTCGGTGCCCGCCCATAAATCCATGGATCTCACTCTGGCGGCCCGGCT
>JAHFQX010000061.1 GCA_023259135.1 Betaproteobacteria bacterium
AAAGGGCCTAAATGTAGCTTGCGGACAGGGTTTGAGCAAGGGAAACCCGGAAGCGCGTTGCTTGGTCCGGGCGGACGAGCCGGCGGTTAATCAACCTTCATATTGGCATCCTTGACGATCTTCGCCCATTTGACAATTTCCGTCTTTTGGTAGGCGGCGAGCTGCTCCGGGGTACTGCTCAACGGGTCGATGGCTTGGGTGCGGAATTTCTCCACCACCTCGGGCATCCTCACGACTTTGGAGGCGTCCGCGGCGATCTTGGTCACGACTTCCTTGGGCGTGCCGGCCGGGGCGAACAACGCGAACCAACCCGTCAATTCGTAGCCCGGTACTTCTGCCTCCATCATGGTAGGCAGTTCCGGGGCCGCCGTGGTGCGGGTAGCGCTGGTCACCGCCAAAGCCCGCAGCTTGCCGCTTTTCACGTGGGGCAAGGCGGTGTTCAGGCCATCGAACATCAGTTGCACCTGTCCCCCGAGGAGATCCGCCAATCCGGGAGCATTGCTCTTATAGGGAACATGAACCATATTGATCCCCGCCAGCGACTTGAACAATTCTCCGCCGGCTTGGGCGGAACTGCTACCACCGGCGAAATTCAACTGTCCCGGCCTCGATTTGGCCAAGGCGACCAGTTCCTTCACCGAATGGGCCGGCACCGAAGGATGGACCACCAGAATGAAGGGGGTGCTCCCCATCAAGCTGATGGGAGCAAAGTCCTTCACCGGATCATAGGGCAGCTTGCTGAACAGGCTCACGTTGGCCGCATGGGAGGTGCTGGTGGCCATGAGTATCGTATAGCCGTCGGGAGCGGCCTTGGACGCCACTTCGGCGCCGATGATGGCGCTGGCTCCCGGTCGGTTGTCGATGATTACCTGCTGGCCCCACAACTCCGAGAGCTTCTGGGCGATCACCCGGGCGAACAGGTCGGTGGGCCCGCCGGCGGCGAACGGCACGATCATGCGCACCGGCTTGCTGGGATAGCTCTGGGCATGGGCCGCGCCGAACCCGGCCAAACCCATCGTGAAGAAAATAAGGCTGATGACGCGAAACAGGCATTTCACTGAAGAATCTCCCATCGTCGTATCGGTATCGTTAAAGATCCACCCACTCGCCATGCGGTGAGATCGTGCCGCCCGATCCATCATTCGGGCTGAATCCCGGCTTCCTTGACGACCCTCGCATATTTGGCAACCTCTGCTTTGGTAAACGCCGCCAATTGCTCGGAACTGGTGGGTTGCGGCTCGAACCCCACGCTGCGCAAGCGGTCGGCAATATCCGGCAGGTTCAGAATTTTCACGATTTCGGCATTGAGCTTCTGCACCACCTCCCTGGGCACGCCGGCAGGGGCATACATCGCCAGCCAGCCGGAATACTCGTATCCCGGAACGCCGGCTTCCGCCACGGTCGGAATATCGGGAACCATCGGCAGCCGCCTGGTGCTGGTGATCCCCAGCACTTTCAGCTTGCCTGCCTTGATATGGGGCAAAGCAGTGACCAGCGGCTCGAAGATCACCTGCAACTGGCCGGCCATGAGATCGGTCAAGGCCTGGGCGGTGCTTTTATAAGGAATATGGGTCAGGCTTATCCCGGTCATGGAATTAAACATTTCGGTGCCGATGCGGGCGGCATTGGTGCCGGCGCCATAGTTGATCTGCCCCGGCTTGGCCTTGGCCTGTCCAATGAACTCTTTCACCGAATTGGCGGGAAAGGAGGGTTGCACCAGGATGACGTAAGGAGCTTGGCCCACCAAGGTGATCGGCGCGAAATCCCGCACCGGGTCGTAGGGCAGCCGGCTGTAGAGGCTGGGGTTGGAGCCATGGGTGGAAACAGACCCGAGGATAATGCTGTAGCCGTCCGGCGCGGCTTTGGCCGCCACCTCGGTGCCGATGACTCCGTTGGCTCCGGGACGATTGTCCACCACCACTTGTTGGCCCAGGCTTTCGGCTAATTTTTGAGCGATGGCCCGAGCAATGACGTCGCTCGTTCCCCCGGCTCCCGCCGCCACGATCAGCCGGATAGGCTTGGCCGGGTAGTTCTGGGCCCAAGCGGGAAATACCCCCGCCATCACTGCCGCGCACAACAGCACGCAGCCTCTCAGCAAGCTTTTCATGGTCACTCCTCCTGGGGGTTTGTCCCGCCTCTCCACGGCACGGCTTTTCGAATCGATTTTATGAAATTAGTCGGACTAGCGCTCCCTGGGCAATACGCCGGACTCGGGCGGGTGGGAACCGGGAACAACATTGTACTGATCGAAATCGCCCACCCCTTCCTCCGCCAATACCGCATCGTCGATAAAAAAATTTCCGGTGCAACCGCGGCTGTCCCGGGTCAAGATGGCGTGGGCCGCGTCAGCCATGATCTCCGGCTTGCGGCAGCGGGCCGGGTCCACCGGTTCATCCAGCATGCGCACCGCGGCGGTGAGAATGACGGTGCGGGGCCACAGGGCGTTCACCGCGACGCCGTCCGGCTTGAACTCTTCCGCCATGCCGATGACACACAGGCTCATGCCATATTTGGCGATAGTGTAAGCCACGTGGTTCTTGAGCCAGCGGGCATCCAGGTTGGGAGGCGGCGCGAGGGTGAGAATGTGGGGATTCGCGGCCTTTTTGAGATGGGGCAGGCAAGCTTGAGAACACAGGAAAGTTCCCCGGGCATTGATCCCCATCATCAGGTCAAAGCGCTTGATGGGGGTATCCAAGGTACCCGTCAGGCTGATGGCGCTGGCATTGTTCACCAGGATATCGATCCCGCCAAAACGCGCTGCCGCCCGCTGCACCGCGCCATGCACCGCCACCTCGTCGCGAATGTCCACCGCCAGGGGCAAGGCCCGGCCGCCGGCGGCCTCCACCTCCTCGGCAGCCGTATAGATAGTGCCGGGCAGCTTGGGGTGGGGCTCGACGGTCTTGGCCGCGATCACCACGTTGGCGCCGTCAGCCGCCGCTCGCAAGGCGATGGCCTTGCCGATGCCCCTGGAGGCTCCGGTGATGAACAGCGTCTTGCCGGCCAGGGATCTCATGGGAACCCGGCTAATCAAGCTTGATTCCGGCTTTCTTGATGACCGTGCCCCAGCGTTCGGTCTCGGATTTGAGGTAGGCCGCCAATTGCTCCGGGGTGCCGCCTTCCAGAATCGCGCCTTGGGCCAGCATCCGCTCTTTGTTGCCCGGATCGTTGAGATATTTCTGTATTTCCGCGTTGATCCGGCTGACGATCTCCTTGGAAGTGCCCGCCGGAGCCATGACGCAATACCACGTGGAAGCATCGAAACCGGGATAGCTCTCGGCGATGGCCGGAATATTGGGCTGCGAGGGAAAGCGCTTCAGCGAGGCCACGGCCAAGGCTTTCAGCTTGCCGCTCTTGATGTGGGGCTCGGGGACCACCAGACCGTCGAACAACAAATGCACCTGGCCGGCCAGCAAATCCACGGTGGCCGGAGCATTGCCTTTGTAATGAATGCTCTCGAAGCTCACCCCGGCGGCCTGTTCCAGAATCTTGATGGCCAAATGGGGCGCGGTGCCGTTGCCCGGAGTGGCGAAATTAAGCTTGCCGGGATTGGCCTTAGCATAGGCGATCAGGTCTTTGAAAGAATTGGCGGGAACCGCGGGGTGGGCCAGCAGCACATAGGGTAACACCGCCACCTTGCCCACCGGGACGAAATCCTTTTCCGGGTTATAGGGCAGCTTGCTGAACAAATGCTGGTTGATGTTCAGCGCGGTGCCCGTCGAAAAAAACAGCGTATATCCGTCGGGGGGCGATTTGGCCACCGCGTCCGCGCCGATGATGGTGCTGGCTCCCGGACGGTTTTCCACCACCACCTGTTGACCCAGCCCTTCGGTCATTTTTTGGGCGAGAGCCCGAGCCAGTACATCCGAAAAGCCCCCGGCGGCATAAGGCACGACCAGCCGAACCGGCTTGGCGGGGTAGGCCTGGGCGAACAGCGGCCCGGAGAGCGCGAACACCCCCCCGGCCCCCAGCAGGATGGAAAGAACACGAACGAATCTGGTCATGACGAATACTCCTATCGGCATTAAAAACATCGGGGCCCGCCGGAAGGGCAAGCCCCGATCGAACAAACCCCGCTTTATTCCTGGAATGCCTCTTGCCGCTTCTTGCGCAGCACCGGGGCCGCCATCAGCAGCAGCATAATGGCCGAGGCGATCAGCAGTCCCAGGCTGATGGGCCGGGTAAAGAACGTGCTGGGATCGCCCCGCGACAGCAGCATGGCGCGGCGCAGGTTTTCCTCCATCACCGGCCCCAGGATGAATCCCAGGATCAGCGGAGCCGGCTCGCAACCCAGCTTGATGAAGATATAACCGATTACCCCGAAGGCGGCGGTCATGTAAACATCGAAGGGCAAGCTGCTCAGGCTGTACACGCCGATGCAGCAGAACAGCAGGATGGAAGGGAACAGCATCCGGTAGGGCACGGTGAGCAGCTTGATCCACAGGCCGATCATGGGCAGGTTCATCACCACCAGCAGCAAATTCCCCACCCACATGCTGGCGATCATGCCCCAGAACAACTGGGGCCGCTCGGTCATCACCTGGGGCCCCGGGGCGATGCCCTGGATGGTCATGGCGCCGATCATCAGCGCCATCACCGGGTTGGAGGGGATGCCCAAAGTCAGCAAAGGAATGAACGAGGTTTGGGCTCCGGCATTGTTGGCCGATTCCGGACCCGCCACGCCCTCGATGGCCCCCTTGCCGAAGCGGGAGGGATCCTTGGCCAATTTTTTCTCCACCATGTAGGAAGTGAAGGAACTCAGCAGCGCTCCCCCGCCCGGCAGAATGCCCAAGAACGAGCCAAGCCCCGTGCCTCGCAACACCGGCTTCCACGAGGCCTTGAAGTCATCCAAGGATGGCAGAAGCCGGCCCACCTTGGAGGTAAACACTTCCCGGTTCTGCCCCATCTCCAGGTTGCTGATGATCTCGGAAAATCCGAACAGCCCCATGGCGATGCCGACGAAGCCGATGCCGTCCGAAAGCTCCGAGTAGCCGAAGGTAAAGCGCTGGGTGCCGGAAGACACGTCGGTCCCCACCAGGCCCCACAGCAAGCCCAGGATCACCATGCAGATGGACTTGAGCAGGGAACCCTGGGCCAGCACCACCGCCGCCACCAAGCCCAGCACCATCAGGGAGAAATACTCCGCCGGGCCGAACTTGAAGGCGATTTCCGCCAGAGGCGGGGCGAACAAGGCAATGAGCAGCGTGGAGACGGTCCCGGCAAAGAACGAACCCAACGCCGCGATCCCCAGGGCCGGGCCGGCCCGGCCCTGGCGGGCCATTTGGTAGCCGTCGAGGCAGGTCACCACCGACGAGGATTCCCCCGGCAGATTCACCAGAATCGCCGAGGTGGAGCCGCCGTACTGGGCGCCGTAATAGATGCCCGCCAGCATGATCAACGCCGCAATGGGCGGCAGGTTGAAGGTGATGGGCAACAGCATCGCGATGGTGGCGATAGGACCGATGCCCGGCAACACGCCGATCAAGGTTCCCAGGGCCACCCCGATGAAACAGTACAGAACGTTCATAGGGGACAGGGCCACCCCGAACCCCAATCCCAGATTGCTGAAGATTTCCATCATAGCGGCCACACCTTGAAGGTTAACCCGAGACCATAAACGAACAAGCCGACGCTAACGGCCGTCAACAGGACGAATAACAACAAGATTTCCTTGATCTTGAACTCATCGCCGCCCAGGGCGCTGATCACGAACAGCGCCAGGGTCGCCACCACCAAGCCCAGGGGATCAATCAGCGCGCCGAAGGCCAGCACCCCCAGGGTCACCATCAAAATGGGCCGCAGGGCCATCTTGGGAATAGGCGGACCGTCCAGCCACAGGGAACGCAAGGAAGTCAGCGCCCCCAGCGCCACCATGATCCAGCCCAGCACCATGGGAAAATAGCCCGGCCCCATGCGCACGGCGGTACCGAACTTGTAATCCTGGGCCACGATGATCGTGATCAGGCCGAAAGCGATGAACAGCAACCCCGAGAAAAAATCCTGGGGGTGTCGGATTCTGATTTTCATATACCGATTTCTCCTTTTTTATCGAAAAATACCCGGGTCAAGCGCCCAGATCCGCCCGGCCATTGTTGAGGACCACCACGTCCCGCTCCAGCACCCGGGCCCGGAACGACACGACGTTACCGTTCTTCCACATCTCGGCGCGGATGGTCTCCCCGGGATAGACCGGGGAAGAAAACCGCGCCTGCATGCCCGTCAGCCGCGCCGGATCGTAGTCGCAATAGCCGGCTAGAATGGCGTGGGTCGCCACTCCGAAAGTGCAGAGACCGTGCAAGATCGGCCGGGGAAAGCCCGCCGCCTTGGCCACCTTGGGGTCGGCATGCAAGGGGTTGTAGTCCCCGCTCAACCGGTAAATGAGGGCGGCCCGAGGCAAGGTAGGTAGATCGAGGGTTTTTTCGGGAGCGGAGTCCGGCAGCCCATGAACCGGCGGAGTAGGCCCGTCGGGGCCGCCGAAGCCGCCGTCGCCCCGCAGGAAATACGATTGGGTCAAGCTGGCCAGCAATTCGCCGCTGGCCTGATCGAGGATTTGGCGCTCGCTATACATAATGGCGCCCTTCTCCTTGCCCTTGTCGACGATGGCGGTGACCTTGGTCCGGCCGATTACCGTGGCCGCCGTCGGCAAGGGCTGCTTGTGGATGGTGAAGCCCTGTTCCCCATGGACTCCCTTGACCCAATCCAGCCCATACTGGGGGTCCTTGATCCACATGCCGGGGTGGCCCAGCACCACCGCCATGGAAGGCATCGCCTTCAGCCCCTCCTCGTAAACAAAGCGCAACTGGCGCTCATCCATGGGGTCGGCCCCCAGGCCCACTCCCAGGGCATAAAGCATGGTGTCCCGCTGAGTGTAGGCGTTGACCGCGTCCGGCAAGGTCAAGCCCATCAATTGCCGATAGTTAAGAGCCATCCCGATCTCTCCTCCAAATAGAGTTACAAACTATTTTTTCTTATCCCCAGCCCCGTAGAACGGGCGGGAACCTTCGCACAATAGCTTGAAAATTGTCAAGCTATTAAAAGCAATCCGCTAACCGGGCAAGCCCAGCACGTTTTTCGCCAGAATATTGCGCTGGATCTCGTTGCTGCCCCCATAAATGGTCGCCGGGCGGGCGGTGTAAAACGGGCTCGACACGTCCAGCGCGGCGTCCCCGAGGGATACCTCTCCCGCCAGTCCCCCGGCATCGTCGGCCGCTTCCAAGGTGGCCTCGGTGATGCGCTGAAAAGTCTCGGTGGCCCACAGCTTGAGCAAGGATACGTCGGGGCCCAGCAGCTCGCCGCGCTTGACGATGTCGGCATAGCGGGCGTAGGTGGACACCAGATCGGCCACGTCCATGCGCAATTGCGCGAAACGGTCGGCGAAGACCGGATCCTTGAAGCGTCCCAAGGCCCGGCCCACCGCTTCCAGACGGCGCAGCGCGAATTGCGGGTGCTTGGGGCTGCCCAGGAAAATGCGCTCGAAGCCCAGCATGGCCTTGGCGATGGTCCAGCCTTGGTTGGGCTTGCCCACCAGCCACCGAGCCGGCGCCCGCACGTTGTCGAAAAACACCTGGCAAAAATTCTCGTAGCCGAGGATGTTGCGGATGGGGCGCAACGTAATGCCCGGCGACTTCATGTCCAACAGCAGGAAGCTGATGCCTTCCTGCTTCTTGGCGCTCTTTTCGGTGCGCACCAGAATGAACATGTGGGTGGCGTCTTGGGCGAAGCTGGTCCAGATCTTGGAGCCGTTGATCACGTATTCGTCGCCCTCCAGCACCGCCTCGGTCTTGAGGTTGGCTAAATCGGAGCCGGCGTTGGGCTCCGAATAGCCCTGGCACCAGACATGCTCCCCCGCCAGAATGGCCGGCAGAAAAGTGCGCTTCTGTTGCTCGGTGCCGAACTGGATCAAGAGCGGGCCCAGCATCATGATCCCCGGCTCGTAGGGCGCCCGCCCCATCAACCAGCGCTCCTGCTCTTCCACGAAGGCCAGCAGCTTGCCGCCGTCCAGCCCCATGCCGCCATGCTCCTTCGGCCAGTTGGGAGCGGCCCAGCCCTGGGCCGACAGCTTCAGGTACCACTCCTTCACATCGGCCCAGCGGGGATAGCGAGACAGGTGGGTGAGGTGCTTCGGAAAATGCGCCTCGAAAAAGCTCCGGATTTGCTGGCGGAAATTCTCGTCGCTCAGGGCATTCCAATCTTTCATGGGGCTATCCGCGTAGGCTGAGTGGGTATAAGAACATCCGGCCCTGACGATTTCAACCGTCGCCGGCATAATGGCGCGGTATTTTTGCACTAACCGGCCAGCCGGTCAAAACCGCCGGTTGTCCAGACAAATCTGTGGCTTTGTCGAAATTCCCGTTATACTTGTTTTAAAATATATTACAACGCCGCTCAAGACGGCGGCACGATGCCAAGGACTACCCCCGGGGCTCGGTTATCTTTGATGGAGGAGTTAAAAATGAAGCAAATCTTCAAGCGTCTGTGCTTTGGGCTATCCATTTCCGCCTTGTTGATCGCAGCACCGCAAGGGACGTTCGCCCAAAGCTATCCCACCAAGCCCATCCGGCTGCTGGTCCCCTATGCCGCCGGCGGAGCGACCGACATCATGGCCCGGGTCGTGGCGCAAAAGCTTTCGGAAAACCTGGGGCAGCAAATGGTGGTGGAAAACCGGCCGGGAGCGGGGGGCAACATTGCCGCCGATGCCGTCGCCAAGGCCGAGCCCGACGGCTACACGCTGTTTTTCGGGTCCACCGGCCCGTTGGTCATCAACCCCTCTTTGTACGCCAAGCTTTCTTTCGAGCCCGTCAAGGATTTCGCTCCCATCGGGCTGGTGGGCGATATGCCCCTGTTCCTGGTCGTACCGGTCAGCCAGCCGGTTCATTCCATCAAGGATCTAATCGCCCTGGCCAAAGCCAAGCCTGGCCAGCTCAACTACGCCTCCTCGGGGGTTGGGGGGACCACTCATTTGGCCATGGAGTTGTTCAAGACAACGGCCGGGGTGGATATCCTCCACATCCCCTACAAAGGTACCGCTGCGGGAGTAGCGGACATGCTGGCGGGAAATATCCAGGTGATGTTCGACGTCATGGCGACCAGCGGCCCCCATGTCAAAACCGGCAAACTACGTTTCATCGGAGTGACGACAACCAAACGTTCGGCTTTCGCCCCGGACGTGCCGACCATCGCCGACGCGGGGTTTCCGGGGTTCGAAGCCACTTTCTGGACCGGCTTCCTCGCCCCCGCCGGAACCCCCCGGGAAATCATCAACAAGCTCAGCGCCGAGTTGGCCAAGGTGATCGCCCTTCCCGAACTGCGGGAGCGTTTCGCCACCCTGGGGATGGAGCCCCGGACCAGCAATCCCGAACAATTCGCGGCCTTCATCCGGTCCGAGACCGTCAAATGGGCCAAGGTGGTCCGGGACTCCGGAGCCAAGGCGGATTAGCCACTGGGAGCCCTGCCGAACCCGGCGCGGCTATGGCATCAAGAACGAGGAAGCGACACCGTACACCCCACCCTACGCAACCACGGCACCCTGACTTGCGGCGCCACCATGGCGGAAACCTTCATGAACATGTACCAACTGGAGCGGGCCTGCAAGATGCAAATCGCCACCATGGCGGGCGGCAGCCGGCTGTACCCGATTCCCCCCCCAGGAGATCATCGACCGAAGCATCGTCCAAGCGGAGAACATCTTCAGATCGGGAAAGCCCCGACTATAAAAACTAAGCAACGTAGACCCCGACGGGCGGCGCGTCCGCCCGCAATTATCTGGAATTGAACATGGAGCAAACCGCTTCCTGGCAACCTTTGGCCGGCATCCGCGTGCTGGATTTTTCCGTGTTATTGCCGGGGCCTTTGGCCACGGTCATGCTGGCGGACCTGGGAGCCGAAGTCGTTAAGGTGGAACCGGTGACCGGCGACAACGCTCGCAACGTCCCGGCCCTGGGGCCGATCTTTCGCAACGCCAACCGCAACAAGCGAAGCCTCGCCCTCAATCTCAAGCATCCGGACAGCGCTTCGATTATCGAGCGTCTCGCGGCACGTTCCGACGTGGCGGTGGAAACCTTCCGGCCGGGGGTGGCCGAGCGCTTGGGAGTGGGGCACGAGAAGCTGCAAGCCCTGCATCCGGGCCTGATCTATTGCTCGTTGTCCGGCTACGGCCAATCCGGTCCCTGGCGGGACGCCCCCGGCCACGATCTCAACTACCTGGCCGCCGCCGGAGCCTTTACCTTTTCCGGCCATTGGTTCGGCAAGCCCCGCCGCTCCGGCTTGCCGGTGGCCGATATGTCCGGCGGCTCGCTGGCAGCGTGCGCCATCCTGAGCGCGCTGCAGGAGCGTTCCCGCACCGGCCGGGGGGTCTACCTGGACATGAGCTTGTTCGAGGCGACCTTGTTTTTCACCGCGGCCCGCCATGGCTTAGATCGGGACCGTTTCATTCCCGACCATCCTTATCCCACCAACGACCTGTTCGAAACCGCCGACGAACGCATGGTCGCCCTGGGAGTCGGCACCGAGGAGCATTTCTGGATCAACTTCCGCGATGCGGTGGCGCCTATCGCTCCGGAAATCCTGGAGCCGCGTTTCCAGACCGATGCCGGCCGCCGCCAGCACGGAGACGAGTTGGCAACTTGGTTGCAGCGATTGTTCCGCACCCGACCGGCGACGGAATGGATGGAATTGCTGCAACGCCACGACGTGCCCGTTTCGCTGTGCCTGACACCCAAGGAGGCCAGCGAGGCCGAACACGTCCGGGCGCGGCGGATGGTTCATGGATCGGGGACAGAGGCGACCGTTCCTTTCCCCGTTTGGGCCGACGGCCAACGCGGCGGGCGCATGGAGCGGCCAGCGCCCCAACTCGGGCAGGATACCGCCGACATTCTGACGGAGATTGGTTTCAGCAAAGCGGAAGTCGGGGATTTCAAGCGAGCCGGGATCGTAAGCGGGGAATTGGGATAGATCAGTCAGTTAACGATCAATGGCTCGAACATCTTCAATTCTCAGATGAATATCGCCAACCGTGCCGTGTTGGTGACCAAATGGAGCGCCACTACCGGGATTCCTGCCTGATCCTTGCACCTTCTTGGCAACTGATGCATTATCCGGCACTTGTACGGACATTTAAAAGGGATAGTTCACTATGAGCGGCCCGTTGCACGGCATTCGAGTCATCGATCTCACCAACATGGGCATGGGCCCCTACGCCACCGAGGTCATGGCCGACCTGGGCGCGGACGTGGTGAAGATCGAATCCCCCCAGGGAGACCCCATCCGGGACGTGGGCCCCATGCGCAACCCCGGCATGGGTTCCGCCTTCCTGCACATCAACCGCAACAAGCGCAGCGTGGTGCTGGACCTCAAGCA
>JAHFQX010000020.1 GCA_023259135.1 Betaproteobacteria bacterium
TCGCTATCATAGCAGCAAGAGCCTGCCCTGAATCCAGCCGCCTAACCGTGACCGAAACGCCTCCCAGCAAGACCCAGCGAAAAAAAACCATGCACGCCCTGCAAGACATAGGGGAGCGCCTGGTATGTCTTGGCGCCGTGCAACTCGGAACCCTGAATCTGCCGGAACGCCTGCGGGATGCGATCCTCGATGCCCAGCGCATCAAAGGCTTCGAGGCGCGCCGCCGCCAACTGCAATACATCGGCAAGCTGATGCGGGCTGTCGATCCGGCTCCCATCCGCAGCCAATTAGACGCCTGGGCCCGCCCGTCGCGTCAAGCAACCGCCTGGCTCCACACCCTGGAAAACTGGCGGGATAGACTGCTGGCCGACGAACAGGCGCTAACGGCTTTCGTCCAAACCTATCCCGACGCCAACCTGGAACGATTGACCGCCCTGGTGCAGAGCGTCCGGCAAGAGCAAGCCGCCGGCTTGCCCCCGAAAAGCTATCGGACCCTGTTCAAAATGCTGAAAGACGCCATCCCCGCCACGACTGCCGATACGGTCGCCCCCTCATGAGCATGATGAGCGCCCCCCCCGAGGAACTGCTGGTGGGCCTGGTCTCCATCAGCGACCGCGCCTCCCAAGGGGTCTATGAAGACCAGGGACTGCCCGCCCTCAAGGAATGGTTCACCTGGGCGTTGCAAAGCCCGTGGCGCATGGTCACCCGACTGATCCCCGACCAGCGGCCGGTCATTGAAGCGACGCTGCAAGAGCTGGTCGACCGGGAGGGCTGCCACTTGGTGCTCACCACCGGCGGTACCGGCCCTGCGCCCCGGGATGTGACTCCGGAAGCCACCCTGGCGGTGGCGGACAAGGTGTTGCCCGGCTTCGGCGAGCAAATGCGGGCGGTGAGCCTCCAATACGTACCCACCGCCATCCTCTCCCGGCAGGTCGGCGCGGTCCGCGGCAAAGCGCTGATCCTCAACTTGCCGGGCCAACCCAAGGCCATCAAGGAAACCCTGGACGGAGTATTCGCCGCGGTGCCCTACTGTATTGACCTCATCGGCGGGCCCTACATCGAAACCCGCGAGGAAGCCATCCGGGCCTTCCGTCCCAAGTCAGCCCAGCGCGGCAAAAACTGACCCGGCAGCCGCGGCCATTGAGGATTACCCAAGTAAAGCAGGCGTTCACTCAGATTTCCAACTCGGCGATCACCGGCGCATGGTCCGAAGGGCGCTCGGCGCGGCGGGCTTCCCGGTCGATCTCGCAGGAGCGGCAACGCTCCGCCAGGGCCGGGCTCAGCAAAATATGGTCGATACGCAGGCCGAGATTGCGGCGAAACGCTTGCATCCGGTAATCCCACCAGGTATAGGACCGCTCGGGCTGCTCGAACAGGCGAAAACCGTCCCTGAGGCCCAAGGCCAGCAATTCCCGGAAAGCTTCCCGTTCCGGCTCGCTGCACAACACCCGCCCCTCCCAGGCCGCCGGATCGTGAACATCCTCGGGCCCCGGCGCGATGTTGTAATCCCCCAGCACCGCCAGCCGCGGATTGGCCCGCAACTCACTGCTCAGCCAATCCCGCAGCGCCGCCAGCCACTTGAGCTTGTAGTGGTATTTATCCGAATCGACGCTCTGGCCGTTGGGGACGTAGAGATTGAACACCCTCACGCCCCCTACGTCGGCCGCCAGCACCCGCTTCTGGGAATCGCCGAACCCGGGAATCGCCGTGGCCACCCATCGAGCCGGAGCCAAGCTCAAAATCGCCACGCCGTTGTAGGTCTTTTGCCCGGAATACAGAGCCTGGTAGCCGGCCGCCTCGATCTCCTGCTGCGGAAAACGGCCGTCCTCCAGCTTGGTCTCTTGCAGACACACCACGTCGGGCCGGCGCGCCTTGAGCCACTCCAGCAGTTGGGGCAACCGCACCTTGATGGAATTGACGTTCCAAGTGGCGAGCTTCATTAAAATTGTAGCAAATTGATTAACAAAGGCCGCCGCGGGTTCAAATTTGAAGTGCAACGCCTGACGATTTGGAGAATACCTGATTGGGTGCCTGATATCCAAGCCGCTTTCTGGGCTAGTGGTTTAATCGCTCCATCGCCGTATCGATCTCCTGCTGATACGCCGTTGCCGGGCTGATGTCGGCGTACGCGCTGATTTGTTCGGGACTCCCTTGCCACAAGAGCCCCTCTTGCGCGAATCGCCAGGTCGCCTCACCAATCGCCCGCGCATTCATCGCGCGCCGCTCTACCCCCATGCCGATCGATGCCGCCCGCGCCGTGGGGGCTGCGCGCTCTCGGTGGGGGTGGTGACCACTGACGCTGACATCGACCCGCGCCGCAGCCGGCTTGATCGCGGCATGGCGCGAGTTGGCGGGCCGATAGGGCTAGCGTTCAGCGGGCCGGCTCGGCAATGCTGTGCTTCTTCATCTTCTCCCACAGGTTCTTGCGGCTGATGCGGAGCGCATCGGCGGTGTCCCCAATGCGCCAGCCGTGGACCGCGAGCGCTTGCTCAAGGTAGCGCTTCTCACAGGAGTCGTGAACCGTCAAGGCACCCGTATAATCTCCCCTCCGCCCTGTTCCCCTCCCCGCCATGGCCGCGCCTCTGATCGCCTCCTTGCCTTACCGGGAAGACGCCGCTGCGTTTTTCGAGCCCGTCGCCGATTGGCCCTGGTCGGTCTTGCTGGATAGCGGCGGCCCCGTGGGGGAACGCTCCCGCTATGCCCTCCTGGCGGCCCGGCCCTTCGCCACCCTGACTTGCCGGGGCGCGACTTCCGTTATCCAGAGCGGCTCGGAGCGCATCGTTTCCGCGACGGACCCGCTCTTGCTGCTGCGGGATTTATTGGGGCCGCGGGCTCCTGCTTCCGAGCTGCTGTTTCGCGGCGGCGCGATAGGCTGGTTCGGCTACGACCTGGCGCGCCGCTGGGAGCGGCTGCCCGCCATCGCCCGGGACGAGGAACGGCTTCCGGATCTGGCGATCGGGCTCTACGACTGGGCAGTGCTGCTGGATCGCCGACAACGCCAAGCCTGGCTTGTGGGCAGCGGCCGCGACCCCGATACCCGGCGGAACTGGAATGCGCTATTGAATACCTTCTCGACCCCCGCGCCACCCGGTAAACGCACGCCCTTCGGGGCCGGCGAGGGCTTGCGGGTCGATCTGGCTTATCCGGAATACCGGGCCGCGTTCCGGCGCATTCAGGATTACATCCGGGCCGGGGATTGTTACCAGGTGAATCTTGCCCGGCGTTTCTCGGCATCGGCCCACGGCGATCCCTGGGAAGGCTACCGCCGCTTGCGCGCCGTTTCGCCGGCGCCCTTCTCGGCTTATTTCCACACCCCCTATGCCCATGTGCTGTGCGCTTCTCCGGAGCGATTCCTGAAAATACGCGGCAACCACGTGGAAACCCGCCCCATCAAGGGAACCCGGCCGCGCCACTCCGACCCGCTTCGGGATGCGGAGCTGGCGCGGGAACTGCAAGCCAGCCCCAAGGACCGGGCGGAAAATCTGATGATCGTGGATTTGCTGCGCAACGATCTGTCCAAGACCTGCGCCGAGGTTCGCGTCCCCGAGCTTTTCCGCGTGGAAAGCTTTCCCGCGGTCCACCACCTGGTCAGCACGGTAACCGGCTCGCCGCGAGCCGGGCAAGACGCCCTGGACGTGCTGCGCGGCTGTTTCCCCGGCGGCTCCATCACCGGCGCTCCCAAGCGCCGGGCCATGGAAATCATCGAGGAGTTGGAGCCCCGGCGCCGGGGTATTTATTGCGGCGCCATCGGGTATTTGGGATTCGACGGCAGCATGGACAGCAACATCGCCATCCGCACCGTGGTGGTGTCCGGCGGAATGGCGCGCTACTGGGTCGGCGGCGGGATTGTCGCGGATTCGAAACTGGACGAGGAGTTTCAAGAAACCCTGGACAAGGGCGCCGCCCTGGCTCGCTTGCTGGATTTTTGCCCGGCGCCCGCGACGGAAAACCCGTAGCCACAAGCCCCCGCCGTCAGCCCGCCGCGCGCTGCTCGGCGAACCGCGCAAACCAATCCAGGCTGCCGGGGTTGGCCATGGAATCGGGATTGACGACTTTCTCCAGGGCTTGTCCTAGCAACAGCTTCTTGATGGGCACTTCGAGCTTCTTGCCGGACAGCGTGCGGGGAATCTCGCTCACATGAAACACGTCGTTGGGAACGTGGCGAGGCGACATCGCGGCGCGGATGCGCTCCTTGATGCGGGCCTTGAGCGCCTCGGTCAGCTCCGTGCCGGGCCGCAGCACCACGAACAGCGGCATGTAGGATTCCCGGCCCAGGTATTCCAGATCCACCACCAGGCTGTCCAGCACTTCGTCCATGTCCTCCACCGCACGGTACAGCTCGCTGGTCCCCATGCGGACGCCGTGGCGGTTGATGGTCGAGTCGGAGCGGCCGTAGATGACAGCCCCGCCCCGCGGCGTGATGCGAATCCAGTCACCGTGGCGCCAGACCCCGGGATACGTGTCGAAATAGCTCTCCAGATAGCGCTTGTTGCCTGGGTCGTTCCAGAAATACAGCGGCATGGAGGGCATGGGTTCGGCGCAGACCAGTTCTCCGACCTCATCCGACAGCGGCTTGCCGCTATCGTCGTAGGCCTCCACCTTGGCTCCGAGACAGCGGGCCTGCATTTCCCCCAGGTACACCGGCAGGGTGATAACGCCGCCGACGAAGGCCCCGGCGAAATCGGTGCCGCCGGAAATGGGATTGAGCCAAACGTCCTTGCCAACATGATCGTAAATCCAGCGATAACCCTCGGGAGGCAGCGGCGAGCCGGTGGACCCCACTGCCCGCAGGCGGCTCAGGTCCGCCACCTGGGTCGGCTCCACCCCGGTCTTGAGGCATGAAGTGTAGAACGCCGCGCCGGCCCCGAAGAAACTGGTCTGAACTTCCCCGGCGAAGCGCCACAGGGCGTGGTAATCGGGCCAGGCCGGATTACCGTCGTAAATGCAGATGGTGGCCCCCACCAGGAGTCCCGCCACCTGGAGATTCCACATCACCCAACCGGTGCTGGAAAACCAGTGGAAGCGGTCCTCGGGGCCAATGTCATTATGGAGGGCCGTCAGCTTCAAATGCTCCAGCACGATGCCGCCCTGGCCGTGAACGATGGGCTTGGGCACCCCGGTGGTGCCCGAGGAATAGACCACCCACAGCGGATGATCGAAGGGCACCGGCTCGGCGGTCAGCGCGGACGTTCCCTGCACCACCGATTCCCAGGCCACCGCGTTGGGAAAGCGCCGGGGATCGGCGGCCGGATCGAGATAAGGCAGCAGCACCAGCTTTTCCACGCTGGGTAGCCCTCCCAACAACTCCAGCACCACCTCGCCGCGATCGTAAGCCTTGCCGCCCCAACGATAGCCGTCCACCGCGATCAAAACCTTTGGCGCGATCTGCCGAAAACGATCCAGCACCGCCACCTGTCCCATGTCCGGAGAACAGACCGACCAAACCGCCCCCAAGCTGGCCGTGGCGAAGAACGCCACCACGGCCTGCGGGATGTTGGGCAGATAGGCCACTACCCGATCCCCGGGCCCCACGCCCATGCCGCGCAGCGACGCCGCCAGGGCCGCCACCTGGCGCTCCAGCTCATCCCAGCCCATCTCGGCCCGCTCCCCCGCCTCATTGCGGAACACGATGGCCGGACGGGCCGCGGTCTTGTGGCGGAAGATCTGATCGACGTAGTTCAGCCGGGCGCCGGCAAACCACTGGGCCCCCGGCATGCGGCGCTCCGCCAGCACCCGCTGATAGGGCGCGGCGGCCTTGATGTCGAAATAATCCCAAATGGAGGCCCAGAAAGCCTCCAGATCGGTAACCGACCAGCGCCACAAATCATCGTAACCGGAGAAGCGCAAGCCCCGCTGCCGCTCCAGCCACTCCGTGTAAGCGGTGATGCGGGCTCCGCGCTTGATAGCCTCGGTGGGCTCCCAAATTTTTTCAGCGTCCATGCCATTCCTCCAGGTCGAATTAATTTGCGTCGAATCGAATTGTACCGCCGCCGCCATGCCGCGAAAACGACTTGGCGCGGCATCCCTTGCTCCTTACCTTTCCTTCGCCAGAATCTCCGCCAGCATCCGCTCCACGTGGGTCTGCCAGGGCGGAAGATGCAGTCCGAAAGTTTGCCGGAGCTTGGCCGTATCCAAGCGGGAGTTGACCGGGCGGCGGGCGGCGACGGGGTAGGCCGTCGCCGGGATGGGTTCGATCCCCCCGGGCGGGCAAAGCAGGGCAACCCCCATGCCTCGGGCGGTTTCCAGCAGGAAGCGGGCGTAGTCATACCAAGAGGTCTCCCCCGCCGCGCTTAGGTGATAAAGGCCGGAGCGAGTCTTTTCCGAGGCCGCTTGCGCGATGCGATACAGGCACAGCGCGGTGACGTCGGCGATGAGTTCCGCCGAGCTGGGAGCGCCCACTTGATCGGCAATCACCCTGAGTTGCTCCCGCTCCCCAGCAAGCCGCAGCATGGTTTTGGCGAAATTGCCGCCCCGGGCGGCGAACACCCAACTGGTGCGGAAAATCAAGTGGCGGCAGCCGCTCTGGGCAATCGCCCGCTCCCCAGCGAGCTTGCTAGCGCCGTAAACGCTGAGGGGATTGGGCGAGTCCTCCTCTCGATAGGGTTCCGCTTTCTCGCCGTCGAAAACGTAGTCCGTGGAGTAGTGCACCAGCCAAGCGTTCCGCCGGGCGGCCTGTTGCGCCAATATCCCAGGGGCTTCGGCGTTGATCCGGAACGCCCGTTGCGCGTCGGTCTCCGCCCGGTCCACGGCGGTGTAAGCCGCGGCGTTGACGATGACGTCGGGAGCTAGGGACCGCACTTGGTCCCGCAGGCTCGCCAGGTCGGCCAGGTCGCACTGCTGCCGGCCCCAGGCGGTCAATTCGCCCAGGGGCGCCAAGGAACGCTGCAGTTCCCAACCGACCTGGCCATCCTTGCCCAGCAACAGGATCGTGGTCACGGCGTAGCGCTCCGGTTTCCGTAATTGCGTTCTTCCCATTGGCGGTATGCGCCGCTGACCACCCGCTCCACCCAATCCGGGTGATCCAGATACCAGCGAACGGTCTTGCGGATGCCGGTCTCGAAGGTTTCCGCCGGACGCCAGCCGAACTCTTGCTCGACCTTGCGGGCATCGATGGCGTAGCGCCGATCATGGCCCGGACGGTCGGTGACGAAAGTAATCAGCCGGGCATGGGGCGCGGCTTCGGGCCGAAACTCGTCCATGAGAGCGCACACGGCCCGGACGATTTCCAGGTTGGGTTTCTCATTCCAGCCGCCGATGTTGTAGGTCTCCCCCGGCCGCCCGGCTTCCAGCACCCGGCGGATAGCGGCGCAATGGTCGGAAACGTAGAGCCAATCCCGCACGTTGAGGCCATCGCCGTAAACCGGCAGGGGCTTGCCGCGCACGGCGTTGAGAATCATCAGCGGAATGAGTTTCTCGGGAAACTGATAGGGGCCATAGTTGTTGGAACAATTGGTGGTGAGCACCGGCAGGCCGTAGGTGTGATGGTAGGCCCGCGCCAAATGGTCGGATGCCGCCTTGGAGGCCGAGTAAGGGCTGTTGGGCGCATACGCCGTGGTTTCGGCGAAGGGCGGATCGTCGGGACCGAGGGAACCGTACACTTCGTCGGTGGAAACGTGCAGGAAGCGAAAGCGCTCCTTGGCCTCCCCCGCCAATTCCTGCCAATAGGTCCGGATTTCCTCCAATAGATGAAAGGTGCCCACCACGTTGGTCTGGATAAAATCCTCCGGACCATGAATCGAGCGATCCACGTGGGATTCCGCGGCAAAGTGGATCACCGCCCGCGGCCGCCGTTCGGCCAGCAGCCGCCCCACCAGCGGCCGGTCGCCAATATCGCCGCACACCAGCGAATGACGCGGGTCCCCCGCCAGGGATTGCAGGTTTTCCGGATTGCCCGCGTAAGTCAGCTTATCCAGGGTGACGACCGGCTCTCCCCCTGCCCGCAGCCAATCCAGCACAAAATTGGCGCCGATGAACCCCGCCCCGCCGGTAACCAGAATCACGATATCTCCACTCGAAACGTCCGAAAAATTGCGATTATACAGGCGCCCCGGAGCATCCCGCCGCCCTGCCGCGCCGCGCCCATTTTCTCGACAGCCGGGCCGGGCGGGCGTACACTCGCGGCCTGCCTTGGGGGCCGGCTGCGCCTGCCGGCCTCGGGAAAGGGGCCTCATTTTTAAGGAGCCATATCATGAGCAAAACCAGGGAAGTCGTCGTAGTCAGCGGGGTACGCACTGCCATCGGGGATTTCGGCGGCAGTCTGAAGGACTTCGGGCCGACCCGGCTGGGGGCCCTGGTGATCCGGGAAGCCGTGGCTCGGGCCAAGACCGAGCCCGGGGAAGTCGGTCAAGTGGTCTTCGGCAACATCATTCATACCGGCACCGAGGATATGTATCTGGCCCGGGTGGCGGGAATCCAGGGCGGGCTGCCGGTGGAAGTCCCGGCCCTCACCCTGAACCGGCTGTGCGGCAGCGGCTTGCAGGCCATCGTCACCGCCTCCCAGGCCATCATGCTGGGGGATGCGGACGTGGCGGTGGCCGGCGGCGCCGAGTGCATGAGCCGCAGCCCCTATTGGCTGCCGTCCATGCGCTGGGGTCAGCGCATGAGCGATGCTCGGGCTCTGGACGCCATGACCGGGGCGCTCACCGATCCCTTCGAAGATTGCCACATGGGAGTGACCGCCGAAAATATCGCCGACAAATGGGGCGTCTCCCGCCAGGAACAAGACGCCTTGGCGGTGCAAAGCCACCAGCGAGCGGCTCGGGCCATCGCTCAAGGCTATTTCAAGGAGCAAATCCTGCCGGTGGAGGTGAAAACCCGCAAAGGCCCGGTGCTGTTCGACACCGACGAACACGTGCGGGCCGAGACTACGCTGGAATCCCTGGCCAAGCTCAAGCCCGCCTTCCGCAAGGAAGGCTCGGTCACCGCCGGCAACGCTTCGGGCATCAACGACGCCGCCGCCGCCGTGGTGCTGATGGAACGCTCCCTGGCGGAAAAGCGCGGCTTGCGGCCCCTCGGCCGGCTGGTGGCCTACAGCCTGGCGGGGGTGGAACCCAAGTACATGGGCATCGGCCCGGTGCCGGCGGTGAAGAAACTGCTGGCCAAGGCGGGTTTGTCGGTCTCCGACATCGACGTGTGGGAGGTGAACGAGGCTTTCGCCGCCCAGGCTATCGCGGTGGCGCGGGATCTGGGCCTGCCCGCCGACCGCACCAACCCCAACGGCAGCGGCATCTCGCTGGGACACCCGGTGGGCGCCACCGGCTGCATCGTCACCATCAAGGCCCTCTATGAGCTTAACCGCATCGACGGCCGCTACGCGGTGTCCACCCTGTGCATCGGCGGCGGCCAGGGCATCGCCGCCTTGTTTGAGCGGGTCTGAGCGCTCTCCCCATCGGCGGCCCACCGGATAGGATGAGCCGCGACAACAATTTAATGCGGCGCAATAAAAAAGCTTGACTCCCCCGGAAAAACCCCTAGAATGCGTATTGTTGCAATGCAGCATTCAGGGGTCCAGTCCACTTTTCAGGAGAGCGCCATGTTTACCTTGCCCGAAGAATTCGTCAGCTACGGCAAAGGCCAAGTCGAAAGCCTTGCCAATCTCACCCACATCACCTTGACCGGGCTGGAACGCCTGGCGGATTTGCAGTTGCGCTCCGCCAAAACGTTGGCCAACGAAAACGTCAAGGCCGCCACATCGGCTTTGGAAATAAAAGACTTGCAGGAGCTTTCCGCCTTCCAATCCAATTTCGCCAAGCCCGGCATCGAAGGTCTGACCGCCTATGCCCGCGGCCTGTACGACATCGCCCAGGGTGCTCAGGCAGAAACCCAGAAATTTCTGGAAGCGCAGATGGCCGAATTCAACAAAGCCGCCCTCACCAGCCTGGATAAGGTGGTGAAAAGCGCCCCAGCGGGGTCTGACTTGGCGGTGGCCACGGTGAAATCCGCCATGACCGCGGCCAACAGCGCCTACGACACCTTTTCCAAAGCCGTGAAACAGGCCGCCGAAATCACCGAAGCGGGGATGACGGCCGCCGGCAGCGCCACGGCCCCGGCTGCCGGCACGAACACGAAGAAGAAAACCGCCTGATCGGTTTGCGTTCTTTCTCCAGGATCAACCCGGCCTTGCGCCGGGTTTTTCTCGGGGATTTTTCCGGAGATTCGTCCCCACGCCGGGGGCTATCGGGCGTAGCCGCGCACATCGCGCAACGCCTCGGCGATATCGGCGATCCGGCCATCGACGGCCCATCGCTCCAGTTCGATGGATAGCTTGCGCCGCCAATTGGGCCATTGCTCCGTGGTGCCGGGCAGGTTGACCGGCTCCGACTGTTCCAGCACATCCTCCATTTGAACCACCATCAACTTTGCCGGGGCGCGGGCTAAAAACAAGTGTATCGCCCGGACTAATTCCCAAGTCATTTCGGGGTAGTCTGCCGGATCGAGCCCGGCGCCGCCGGGCAGCAAGCCCTCCCGCTCCAAAGCCGCCAGCAGCCGAGCCCGATCCTGGGAGCGGGCTTCCAGCTGCGCCTGACGGAAGCTTTCGGAAGGAAACAACTCCAGGGTATGGCGCAGTTGGAGGTCACGGCCTTGCCAAAAACCTCGCAGGGTCGGCAGATCGTGGGTCGTCACCGACACCAGCGCCTGAGCCGGATAATCCGCCGGGGGCAGAAAGGACCCTTCCCAATCTTTTTGGAACAGCAATAAACGATAGGACAACACCCCCATCGGCGCTAGCGCCGCCCGCACTTCGTCGGGGACCGTTCCCAGATCTTCCCCCACTACCAGGCAGCGGTTTCTGTGGCTCTCCAGAGCGAGAATCCCCAGCAGATCATCGAAGGGATAGCGCACATAAGCCCCCTGGGCCGCGCTCCCGTCGGGCGGCACCCAAAACAAGCGCATCAATCCCATCACGTGGTCGATGCGCAAGGCGCCGGCATGGCGCATGCCGGCCCGCAACACGTCGATGAAAGGCCGGTACCCCGCCTCTTGCAGACGATGGGGAATCATCGGGGGCAGCCCCCAATTCTGGCCCAGCGGATTGAAATCGTCGGGCGGCGCTCCGGCGCTGGCTGGCAAGGCGAACACCGGCTGCTCGATCCAGGTTTCTGCGCCGCCCCGGTCAGCGCCCAGAGCCAGGTCTTGATAAAGCCCTACTCCCATCCCCAACTCGGCGGCGCGCCGTTCCGCCGATGCCAATTGCAGCTCGGCCTGCCACTGCAAGTACTCGAAGAATTCGACCCGCTCGGCGTGCTCTTCCTCGAAAGCCCGCACCGCCGGAGATTGCGGGTTCCGATAAGCTTGCGGCCAAGCACCCCAGCCAAAACCCGCCGGATCGTCCCGGCGAAAATGTTCCATCAGGGCTTCGAACAGCCCATGCAAGCGCAACCCACGACCGCCCTCGCGCTGGTACTCGCCGAATTGCCGCCCCAACTCCGTGGCCCGGCCCAGATGACGCCCTCGGAAATGCCGCCACAGCAGGTCGAACACTTCCATCTTGACGGCGGCGACCGCCGGATAATCCACCCAGTCCTGCTCCCGCAAGGCTTGCAGCCGCGCCTGGAACGACGGATCCGACATCTTCCCGGAGGCCGCCGGACACTCCGCGAAATCGGCCATGGACTCCACGTCCAGGTACAGCACGTTAAGCCACATCCGGTTCGACGGACTGTAGGGACTGGCATGGGCCGGTTGATCCGGAAATAGCGCATGCAAGGGATTGAGGCCCACGGCATCGGCCCCCGCCTGGGCGGCGAACTCCACCAGCCTTCGCAAATCGCCGAAATCCCCAATCCCCCAGTTGCGGGCCGAGCGCACTGCATAAAGCTGCACTGCCGGCCCCCAGGTCCGCCCTGCCCCGGCGAGGATTTCGGGCTGATAGCAGGTTGACGGAGCGACGATCAAACGCATGGACTCCGCCGCCGTTCCGGCCTGAGAGTCGTCTCCTACCGCGAATCCGTGGTAGCCGATGCCGGGAAGATGGGGCAACTCGAAAATACAGCGCACCTGGCGCTCGCCGTCGATAACGCGTTCCGCGAGTTGCGGAAGCCTATGGGGAGAGAGAATGCCCCGGAAGGGTTCGCCCTGTTCCGGCGTGAAAGTCCAGGCAAGCGGCTGCTCCAGCCGCGCCGCCGCAACCGTCAGCGGAATCCGGATTGGCGACCGGGAATCCCGCCAAACCAACACCGGCGGAAGCGCCCGCCGCCAGGGGCGCTGTTCAATCTCCCGGATCGCCGCCTCCGGAGAACGATCCCCATCGATGCGCACTCCCATGGCTGCCAGCAGCGCCCTGCGGGATGCCTCGGGAACCTGGCGCCGACTCCCCCAAATATCGTGGTAATCGAGAGCGATGCCGCACAGCTCGCACAATCGGTCGAGGCCGTCATCGCTCACGAAGACTGCTCCGATCCGGCACGGCGGGCCAAGGATTCGAGAGTGGCATCGTAGGGCTCGACGAATTTCCGGACCCCGTCCCGTTCCAATTCCTCGGCGACGGCTTCGAGGTCGATGCCCCGCCGCCGCAAGATTCCGGGCAACGCCCGAGCTCCTTGCAGATCCTCTTCGATGCGCACGGCCGGGCACCCATGGTTCCGATACGCTTCCAAGGTTGCCAGCGGCATCGTATTCACGGTGCCCGGGGCAATCACCGCATCCACGTATTTCACATCGGCGTAGGCGGGATTCTTGGTCCCGGTGCTGGCCCACAGCAGGCGTTGCGGCCGGGCGCCGTGACGGGCCAGTTTCCGCCACCGCTCGCTATCGTGCAATTCCTTGCAGGCCTGGTAAGCCAGGCGAGCGCAGACTGCCGCCGCCTGTCCGGAGAGTACGAGGCCATCCCGGTCTCCGGCGCCGGCAAGGGCTTCGAGCCGCTTATCTACCCAACTATCGATGCGGCTCAGAAAAAAGCTGGCCACCGAGGCGATGCCCTCCAGCGGCAGCCCGGCCCGGAGGCGCTGCTCCAGCCCCGCCAGATAGGCCATGGCGGTTTCGCGGTAACGATCCACTCCAAACAGCAAGGTGGCGTTGACGTTGATGCCGTCGGCCGTCAACTGGGCCACGGCCGTCAGTCCGGGATGGGTCGCTGGCACCTTGATCATGACGTTCGGACGTCCCAGCGCAGACCATAAGCGCTTGGCCTGGGCGACCGTTCCCACCGCATCGAACGCCAGATGGGGCGAGACCTCGATGCTGACGAAGCCGTCCCGGCCCGCCGAACGCGCGAACACGGGGAGAAACAACTCCGCGGCCCGCCCGACATCTTCCAGCACCAGCGCCTCGTAGAGCGCCGCGTCGTCCAGGCCGGAGCGCCGCCGGGAGGCGATGGCCGAATCGTATTCGCGGCCCTCGATGGCCTTGCCGAAGATGGCCGGGTTGGTGGTCATGCCCGACACCCCGTCCTGCCGAATCAGCCGCGCCAGCGAACCGTCTTCCAGCATGCCCCGGCCGATGTCGTCGAGCCAGACGCTCTGCCCCAGGGCGGCCAGTTGCAGCAAGGGGTTGAGACTCATCGGGTAGCGCCTAGCCGATTCAGTAAGGCCATTGCCATTCCCGAATCTCCGGCATGTCCTCGCCGCGCCGGACGATGTATTGCCGATGCTCGATGAGCCGGTCCCGCATGGCTTGCTTGAGGCCGGCGGCCCGGTAGCCCAGCTTTTCGACGCGGTCGATGACGTCGGAGACGAGATGAAAGCGATCCAGATCGTTGCATACCGCCATGTCGAAAGGCGTCGTGGTGGTGCCCTCCTCCTTGTAGCCGCGCACGTGCAGGTTCCGATGATTGGCGCGCCGATATGTCAGGCGGTGGATCAGCCAGGGGTAGCCATGGTAAGCGAAGATGATCGGCTTGTCGGTGGTGAACAGGGTGTCGAACTCCCGGTCGGACAGGCCGTGGGGATGCTCTTCCCGGGGCTGCAAGGTCATCAGATCCACCACGTTGACGACGCGCACCTTGAGTTCCGGAAGATGCTGGCGCAGCAAGTCGACGGCGGCCAGAGTTTCCAAAGTGGGGACATCCCCGGCGCAGGCCAGCACCACGTCCGGATTGCCGTCGCGGTCGTTGCTGGCCCACTCCCAGATGCCGGCTCCCGCGGTGCAGTGCTTCACCGCGGAATCCATGTCCAGCCACTGGGGGGCCGGCTGCTTGCCGGCAATGACGACGTTGATGAAGTTGCGGCTGCGCAGGCATTGGTCGGCGACGACCAGCAGGGTATTGGCGTCCGGCGGCAGGTACACCCGGATGACGTCGGCCTTCTTGTTGACCACATGGTCGATGAAGCCGGGGTCCTGGTGAGAGAAACCGTTGTGGTCCTGGCGCCAGACGTGGGAGGTGAGCAGGTAATTCAGCGACGCGATGGGGCGCCGCCAGGGAATCTCCTTGGAGCTGACCTTCAGCCACTTGGCGTGCTGATTGAACATCGAATCGATGATGTGGATAAAGGCTTCGTAGCACGAGAACAAGCCGTGGCGCCCCGTCAGCAGATAACCTTCAAGCCAGCCCTGGCAGGTATGCTCGGAGAGGATTTCCATCACCCGGCCGTCCGGGGCAAGATGATCGTCCTGCTCCGTGCGCTCGGCCATCCAGGCCCGGGCGGTGACCTCAAAGACCGCCCCCAGCCGGTTAGATGCCGTTTCGTCCGGGCCGAACACGCGGAAATTCCGCAAGGCCAGATTATTCCGCATCACGTCGCGCAGCAGATCGCCCAACACCCGTGTGGCTTCCCCAGTAGCGGCGCCGGGCCGCGGCACCGGCACGGCGTAGTCCCGGAAATCGGGCAGGTCGAGGTCCCGCAACAGAATGCCACCGTTGGCGTGGGGGCTGGCGCTCATGCGCCGCTCGCCCTCGGGGGCCAGCTTAGCGAGGGCGGCCACCGGGGCGCCCTGTTCATCGAACAACTCCTCCGGCCGATAGCTCCTCAGCCACTCTTCCAGCAGCTTGAGATGATCCGGGCGAGTCGCCTCCGTCAGGGGAACCTGGTGGGAGCGCCAGGAACCTTCGGTTTGCTTGCCGTCCACGACAGCCGGGCCGGTCCATCCCTTGGGCGTGCGCAGCACGATCATCGGCCAGCGCGGCCGCCGGGTGACGCCGTTGCTCCGGGCTTCCCGCTGGATAGACCGGATATCGGCGATCGCCGCATCGAGGACCGCCGCCATGCGCTGGTGGGTGGCCGCCGGTTCGGACCCTTCGACAAAATAGGGCTGGTATCCGTAGCCGATGAACAGGCTTTCCAGTTCCTCGTGGCTGATCCGGGCCAGCACGGTCGGGTTGGCGATCTTGTAGCCGTTCAGGTGCAGGATCGGCAGCACGGCGCCGTCGGTGGCCGGGTTGAGAAACTTGTTGGAATGCCAAGCGGTGGCCAGCGGCCCGGTTTCCGCCTCGCCGTCACCCACCACGCAACAGACCAGCAGACGCGGATTGTCGAAGGCCGCGCCGTAGGCGTGGGCCACGGCATAGCCCAATTCTCCGCCTTCGTGAATCGAGCCGGGGGTCTCCGGCGCCACGTGGCTGGGAATGCCGCCGGGAAAGGAGAATTGCTTGAAGAGCCGCTTCATTCCCTCGATATTGCGCGGCACATGGGAATACACCTCGCTGTAAGTGCCTTCGAGCCAGGCATTGGCGACGACCGCCGGCCCCCCGTGGCCGGGGCCGGCAATGAAAATGGCGTCCAACTCCTCGGCCCGGATCAAGCGATTCATGTGGGCGTAAATGAAATTGAGGCCCGGAGTGGTGCCCCAGTGGCCGAGCAATCGCGGCTTGACATGCTCCGGGCGCAGCGGCTCCCTGAGCAAGGGATTGTCCAGCAGGTAGATCTGCCCGACCGAGAGGTAGTTCGCCGCCCGCCAGTAGGCGTCGATGGCGCTCAGGTCCTGGACCGATAAAGGTACTGCGATGGATGGCTTGGTAACCATGCTCGGGATTCCCAAAAATAAAAGCAATTTCTTAGCGGACTCTCGATCTTCCCTCGATCCGCTACGTTCCCGGCGCCCCGGACTTGAAGAACAGGATCCCCAACGGTGGCAGGGTCAGGGTCAGGGAATGGCTACGGCCATGAGCCCCCGCCGGCGCCGCCTCGGCGCCGCCGAAGTTGCCCACGCCGCCGCCGCCGTAGACTTCGGCATCGCTGTTGAGCATTTCCCGCCAAGCCCCGCCCCAGGGCACCCCCACCCGATAACCATGCCGAACCACCGGGGTGCAGTTGCACACGATCAGCACCGCGTCCCGCGGATCCTCGCCGCGGCGCAAAAAGCTGATGACGCTTTCCTCGGCATTGTGGAGATCCACCCATTCGAAGCCGTCAGCCGAAAAATCCCGCTGGTAAAGCGCCGGGGTGCCCCGATACGCGTGATTGAGATCGGCCAACCAGCGTTGCATGCCGGCATGACCGGAATATTGCAGCACGTGCCACTCCAGGCTTTCTTCGTGGCTCCATTCCCTTTTCTGGCCGAATTCCCCGCCCATGAACAGCAGCTTCTTGCCGGGATGGGCCCACATATAACCGTACAGCAGCCGCAGGTTGGCGAATTGCCGCCATTCATCACCGGGCATTTTGCCGATGAGCGCTCCCTTACCATGCACCACTTCGTCGTGGGACAGGGGCAGCACGAAATTCTCCCAGAATGCGTACCAGATGCTAAAAGTTAGCTCGCCGTGACAATATTTCCGATAAACCGGGTCGGCGGAAAAATAGCTCAGGGTATCGTGCATCCAGCCCATGTTCCATTTCATCCCGAACCCCAGGCCGCCCAGGTAAGTGGGCCGCGACACCATGGGCCAGGCGGTGGATTCCTCGGCAATCACCTGGGTATCGGGAAAATCCCGGTAGACCGCTTCATTGAGCGCCCGTAGGAAAGCGATGGCCTCCAGGTTCTCCCGTCCGCCGTGCCGGTTGGGAATCCATTCCCCCTCCTTGCGCGCATAGTCGAGATAGAGCATGGAAGCCACCGCATCCACCCTGATGCCGTCGATGTGATATTTCTCCAGCCAGAAATGGGCGCTGCTCAGCAGAAAGGCTTGCACCTCATGGCGCCCGTAGTTGAAAATGGAACTGTGCCACTCCGGATGGTAGCCCTGCTTGGGATCGGCATGCTCGAACAGATGGGTGCCGTCGAAATAAGCCAGGCCGTGCTCGTCGGAGGGAAAATGGGAAGGCACCCAATCCAGGATGACGCCGATGCCGTGCCGGTGCAGCACGTCCACCAGATACATGAAATCCTGGGGCGTCCCATAGCGGGAAGTGGGAGCGAAATACCCGGTGACCTGGTAGCCCCATGATCCGTAAAAGGGATGCTCCATGACCGGCAGGAATTCCACATGGGTAAAGCCCATTTCCTTGAGGTAGCCCGGCAGCACCTCGGCCATCTCCCGATAGCCGAGGGACCGGTTGCCTTGCTCCGGCACCCGCCTCCAGGAGCCCAGATGCATTTCGTAAATCGACAGAGGAGCGCCAAGAGCATTGGCGGTCTTCCGGGCGGCCATCCACTCGCTGTCCTGCCATGCATAATCCAGCCCCCACACCCGGCTGGCGGTGCGCGGCGCAACCTCCCAGCAGGCGCCGAAGGGATCGCCTTTCTCCACCGTGTATCCTCCATGGTTGGAGACGATGCGGTACTTGTAAGCCGCTCCTTGGCCGACTCCCGGAACCCATCCTTCCCAAATCCCTGAGCTCTCGTGCAACTGTGTCAAGGGGTGGGCGCCGGCGTCCCAACCATTGAAATCCCCGATGACCGATACCCGAGCGGCATTGGGTGCCCACACCGCGAACTGGGCGCCGCTTTCTCCACCCACCTCGGCCAAGCGGGACCCCAACTTGTCGTACAAGCGGCAGTGGCTTCCCCCCTTGAACAGATGAACGTCGTAATCCGTCAGCCTGCTAGGAGCCGCATTTTTTATCGTTGGTCGAATCAAGATCAGCTTCCTTCTCGGTTTTTCGTCTTCCAAGGGACCCTCATTGGGGCAGAGACGGCCTGCCGCCCTTATCCCCGGCTAGCGGTCTTTTGCATCCGCCGCAGCATGGCGAGCCAAGCCGTGGCGGCGCCCGCCACCACCAGGAACGGCAGCGCCCAGACGTTCACCGTCTCCCAGCCGCCCCGCGTCAAAAGCGCTCCCGAAGACAGGGAAGAGACCGCCATGGTGGCGAACACCAGGAAATCGTTGGCGCCCTGGGCCTTGGCTTTTTCTTCGGGACGGTAGCTTTCGGTGAGCAAGGTAGTGCCCCCGACGTAAAGGAAACTCCAGCCCACTCCCAGCAAGAACAGGGCTGCCAGGAAGTGGATAAAACCGACCCCGGCCAAGGCAATGAATACCGAGGCCAGCATCAGCACCGCGCCCCACAGCATGACTTTAAGGACGCCAAAGCGGTTGATCAGAGATCCGGTGAAAAAAGCCGGACCGTACATGCCGATGACGTGCCACTCCAGCACCACCGCGGCATCGTTGAAGTGATGGCCGTGGTGCTGCATGGCCAGCGGAGTCACCGACATCAGCAGGTTCATGGCGCCGTAGCCGATCATGGCTCCCAGAGCCGCCACCGCGAACACCGGCTGCATCACGATCCGGGACAGCGGCCGTCCGGAACCTGGCTGTCGGGCTTCCGCCGAAGGGGGAATGTCCACCCGGCTCACCAGAACGGTGGCGGCCACCGACAGTCCCATCAGCAGCAGGTAGGAGCCCATGAACGGAGTTTCCACCCAATCCTTGCTCCACTTGGTCAGCTCCGGGCCGATGATGCCGCCCACGATGCCCCCCGCCAGCACCAGGGAAATGGCCTTGCTCTTGAACTTTGAACTGGCGACATCGGCCGCGGCGAAGCGGTAATACTGGCCGAAGGCGTTGTACATCCCCATCACCAGGGTGCCGAAGCAAATCAGCCAGAAACTGGCGATCCCCAGGCCCCAGGTGCATAGCGATGCCCCCAGCAGCCCCAGCAGGCTGCCGCCCATAAAACCGCCGCGCCGGCCGATGCGCCGCATCAGCAAGGAAGCCGGCATGGTGGTGAGGGCGGCGCCGATCACGTAAGTAGTGATGGGGAGCGTGGCCAGCGCCTTGTTGGGCGCCAGGGCGTGGCCGATCAGGGCATTGACGGCGATCAGCGTGACATTGTTGGTCAGCAACAAGGCTTGGCACAGCGCCAGGATGCCCACGTTTTTTTTGGCGCGGTCCATGATCCTCCCCCTTCGTGGGCTGATTTAGAATTTTGTCGGATCGATGCGGATCGCCACCACTTCGCCCCTCACGCACTCCACGCCGCCGGCATAGAGAGAAGTGGCGATGAAGGTCTTGCGGCCCGCCGTTTCCGTGATCCGTGAGCGCAGCGTCACTTCTCCCATGGGCGCGGGTTTCAGATAGCTGATTTTCATGGTGCCGGTGACGTACATGATGGAGGGGTCGAACTCCCCCTCACGATCCGCCGCCCCGTTAGCCTCCGCCACGGCGGTGCAGACGCTATGGCAATCGATGAGGCAGGCGGCGATGCCGCCGTAAAGATAGCCCGGCGGGCCGGTGTGGTAATCCTGGGGGGTCCAGACGCAGACCGACTCCTCGCCCTCCCATATGCTGCCGATGTGCAAGCCGTGCTCGTTCTTGCAACCGCAGCCAAAACAGGTTTGGGAGTGCATTTTTTCCTGGTGGGTCAGTTCCACCGCGAAGCTCTCCTTAATTTTCCGATTTTTTCCGGTGGCGTCAGCCGCCGATGCGCCCCAGCAGCCGCTGAACCGCCGCCAACACCTCGGCCCGGGCCTGATGATGAGGGTGGTGGCCGCAGGCAGACAGGGTCAAGATTTCCAGGGGAGCATTGAAGGCCGGGATCAAGACCTCCAGATGAGGCTTGTGGCCGTACTCGTCGTCCAAGCCGAAAATCACTGAAGTCGTGCAGCTCACTTCCCTCAGTTCGCGAACCATCGACCAGGCCGCCCCTTCCGCAGAGCACCAGGCGCCATACCAGCCGTAGAACATGCTTTCGGTGTTATCGCCGTGGTAACGAGCCAAGCGCTGCCGCAGGTCCCCGGTCTCGAAACCTTGCCGGGCGGCCTGCATGCATTGCTCGCAGACGGGGTGCATGAGCAACTGGGGAGCCAGCCCCAGCACTCCGCGAACGATCTCGGGATGGGCCGCGGCCGCCAACAGGGCCATGGCTCCGCCGTCGCTGTGGCCGACCAGCACCGCCCGGCGGATGCCGAAGTGGCGGAGCACCTCGCCCAGGGTCGGACCAGCTTCCTGCCGGCGGTAGTCCGGCGAACGCCGGCCCTCGAGCCGCTCCGAGCCGCCGTAGCCCCAGCGGTCGTAAGCCAGCACCGATAGGCCGGTGGCGATGTGTAGCACTTTGGGAAAATCCTTCCAAGTGGCAATGCAATCCAGGCCACCGTGCATCAGCACCAGCGTCAAGCGGTCCGCCTCGAACTTTCCAAAGCTCGCCGTCCGGAGCTGGCGCCCGCCGGCCACGATCATCTGCTGGCGTTCCACCGAGGCCGGCCCGGGCGAAGGACGTTGCTCCATGTCTATGATTCCTCCGCCATGTAAACGGGTCAGCCGGAAACCGGCGCTTAACTTTCCGAGTGGGAACGGATAATTCGTTCTATGGCCTTGCGCTCGGCATCCACGGTGACCGGGGGAGTGCTTTGAGCGATGGCGGTATCGGGATCCTTCAAGCCATGCCCGGTCAGGGTGCAAACCACCGTGGCTCCGGGGCGAATCGTATTTCGTTCCAGGTCCTTGAGCAAGCCCGCCACCGAAGCGGCCGACGCCGGCTCGCAGAAGATGCCTTCGGTCCCGGCCAGCAGTTTTTGCGCTTCAAGAATCTCCGCGTCGGTCACCTCGGCGAACCACCCTCCCGATTCCTTGCTCGCCGTCCAGGCCTGCTCCCACGACACCGGATGCCCGATGCGAATGGCGGTCGCCACCGTGTCGGGATGATCGACGAAAGCTCCCCGCAGGAAAGGCGCCGCTCCGGCGGCCTGATAGCCCAGCATCACCGGCCGGCTGTCGGCGAAAGGAGCGGCCAGATAGGCGCAATCGCCGGCGCACAGGGCGCAGGCTTTGGTCATTTTCCCCGCCGCCTCGGAGTAGCCGATCCAGTGGGCGGTGATGTTGCCGGCGTTGCCCACCGGCAGCGCATGGTAGTCTGGAGCCCCCCCCAGGGCTTCGATGATTTCGAAGCTGGCGGTTTTTTGGCCCTGCAAGCGATAGGGATTCACCGAGTTGACGATGGTCACCGGCAGATCCTGGGCCACTTCTTGAACCAGCCGCATGCCATCGTCGAAGTTGCCGCGGATCTGAATCACCGCGGCGCCGTGCATCATGGCCTGGGATAGCTTGCCCAGGGCGATCTTGCCTTCGGGAATCAGCACGAAGCAGGCGATGCCGGCCCGCGCCGCGTAGGCCGCCGCGGCCGCCGAGGTATTGCCGGTGGAAGCGCAGATGATAGCCCGCGCCTCCGCTTCCAGCGCCTTGGTAACCGCCAGGGTCATGCCCCGGTCCTTGAAGGAGCCGGTGGGGTTCAAGCCTTCGAATTTGCAGAAAATCCGCACGTCCCGGCCGATGCGGCGCGGCAGATGGATGAGTTCGATGAGCGGCGTGTCGCCCTCGCCGAGGGTCACCACCGGCCCGTCGGGGGCCACCGGCAGGCGCTGCCGATAGCGATGAATAATGCCTTGATAGCGGGAAGTCACAACCGGCATGCTCCGAAAAAATAAGCGGCCCGGCGGCCGCGGAATGGAATCCGGCGTCAGTCGCCGTTCAGTTGTTCAAGCCGCAGCCGAATCACCTTGCCATCGACGACCGGCAGGGCTTCGATCCGCTCCATGGCGGCATTCACCCGTTTCTCCCGGGTACGATGGGTCAGCATGATGATATCCACGCTGTCTTCGCCCGCGTGGGGCTGTTTTTGCACCAGGGCCTCGATGGAAATCTCCAGATCGGCAAGGATGCGGGTGATGTCCGCCAGCACTCCGGGCCGGTCCGCCACTCGCAGCCGCAGATAATAGGCGGTTTCCACTTCGGCGATGGGCAGGATGGAGACGTCCGACAGCGCATCGGGCTGGAACGCCAAGTGGGGTACCCGATGTTCCGGATCGGCGGTATGCATGCGGGTCACGTCCACCAGATCCGCCACTACCGCCGAAGCGGTGGGCTCCGCTCCGGCTCCGGCGCCGTAATACAAAGTCGGCCCCACCGCGTCGCCCTTCACCAGGATGGCGTTCATCACCCCTTCCACGTTGGCGATCAACCGGCGGGCCGGGATCAGCGTGGGGTGCACCCGCAGCTCGATGCCTTCCGGCACCCGCTTGGTGATGCCCAGCAGCTTGATGCGATAACCCAATTCCTCGGCGTAGCGGATATCTTCCGCCGCCAGCTTGGCGATGCCTTCGGTATAGGCTTTGTCGAACTGCATGGGGATGCCGAAGCTGATGGCGGCGATGATGGTGAGCTTGTGGGCCGCGTCGATGCCCTCGATGTCGAAGGTTGGATCGGCTTCGGCATAGCCGCGGCGCTGGGCATCCTGCAGGGCCGCCTCGAAAGTCAGCCCCTTGTCGCGCATTTCGGAAAGGATGAAATTGGTGGTGCCGTTGATGATGCCGGCGATCCATTCGATGCGGTTCGCCGTGAGGCCCTCGCGCAGCGCCTTGATGATGGGAATGCCTCCTGCCACCGCCGCCTCGAAAGCCACCATCACTCCTTGCCGCTGGGCGGCGGCGAAAATTTCGTTGCCATGCATCGCCAGCAGCGCCTTGTTGGCCGTGACCACATGCTTGCCGTGGGCGATGGCCTTGAGCACCAGATCCTTGGCGACGGTGCAACCGCCGATCAACTCGACGACGATATCGACCTGCGGGTCGACCACCACGGCGAAAGCGTCGTCGATCACCCGGGCCTGGCCTTGGGTAATCCGCTGCGCCCGTTCCATGTCTTTGTCGGCCACCACCGAAATCCGGATCGGCCGTCCCGCCCGCCGGGTGATTTCGCCTTGGTTGCGGGACAGCACGGTGAAAGCCCCGCCCCCCACGGTGCCAATGCCCAGCAGGCCTACGTTAATGGGTTTCATGTTTCAAATCCGTTAAAAGTCCCGAGTTTCGGGTTTCTGGGTTGAACTCGAGACTCCAGACTCGAAACTCGGAACCGCGTTACCCATGCCGCTTGCGGTAATGCTCCAGGAATCGGGCGATGCGCCCGATGGCCTCGGTCAAATCGTCCACATTGGGCAAGAATACCACCCGGACGTGATCCGGGTCGGGCCAGTTGAACCCGGTGCCCTGTACCAATAGCACCTTTTCCTCCTGGAGCAGCTCCAATATGAATTGCTGATCGTCGGCGATGGGATACAGTTTCGGATCCAGCCGGGGGAACAAGTACATCGCCGCCTGGGGCTTGACGCAGCTCACCCCGGGAATATCGGTCAGCAGCTTCCACGCCAGATCCCGCTGGCGCCCCAGCCGGCCGACCGGCAACACCAGGTCGTCGATGCTTTGATATCCCCCCAGCGCCGTCTGGATGCCGTATTGGGCCGGCACGTTGGCGCACAGCCGCATGGAAGCCAGGATGTTGAGGCCCTCGATGTAATCCTGGGCGTGCCGCTGCTCGCCCGACACCACCATCCAGCCGGCGCGGAACCCCGGGGCGCGGTAGTTTTTCGACAAGCCGTTGAACGTCACGCACAGTACGTCATCGGCCAAGGAGGCGAGGGAGGTATGGGACAGGCCGTCGTATACTACCTTATCGTAAATTTCATCGGCATAGACGATGAGCTGGTGGACGCGGGCGATCTCGATGATTTCCTTGAGCAAGTCCGCCGGATACAAGGCGCCCGTGGGATTGTTCGGGTTGATGACGACGATGGCCCGGGTATCGCCAGTGATCTTGGCCTTGATATCGGCCAGGTCCGGCAGCCAGCCGGCCCCCTCGTCGCACAGGTAGTGGCGGGCCGTGCCGCCGGCCAAGCTGACGGCGGCGGTCCACAGAGGGTAGTCCGGAGCCGGCACCAGCACTTCCTCGCCGCCGTTAAGCAGCCCCTGCATCGCCATGACGATCAATTCCGAAACGCCGTTGCCGATGTAAATATCCTCCAGCCGCACGTCCCGAATGTGCTTCTGCTGGGTGTAGTGCATGATGGCCTTGCGCGCCGCGAACAAGCCTTTTGAATCGCAGTAGCCCGAAGCCTCGGGCAGATTGTGGATGACATCCTGGAGAATCTCCTCCGGAGCCTCGAAACCGAAAGGCGCGGGATTGCCGATGTTCAGCTTGATGATGCGATGCCCCTCCTCCTCCATCTGCTTGGCGTGGGCTAGCACCGGACCGCGGATGTCATAGCAAACATTGGCCAGCTTGGCGGATTTGAGCACCGGGCGGTTGCGTAGGGCTTGCATGTCAACGGCTTTCACGGAATCGGCCTGGAAAAATGGAAGGCAACGGACGAGGCGGCATCAAAACAAACCATCCTTCCGAAACATCTCCTTGATGCCCCGAAGCGCCTGCCGGATGCGCGCCTCGTTCTCGATCAGGGCGAAACGGACATGGCCGTCGCCGTATTCGCCGAAGCCGATGCCGGGAGATACCGCCAGCTTGGCGTCCCGCAGCAGCTTTTTAGCGAATTCCAGGGAGCCCGCCCCCCGGTAGGGCTCGGGAATGGCGACCCAAATGTACATGGTGGCCTTGGGAATCTCCACCCCCCAGCCCAGCTCGTGCAGTCCCTTGCACAAGACATCGCGGCGCTTGCGGTAATTCCCGGCGATTTCGGCAAGGCAATCCTGGGGCCCTTCCAGGGCCACGATGGAAGCCACTTGCACCGGGGTGAAGGTGCCGTAGTCGTGATAGCTCTTGATGCGGGCGAGGGCATGCACCAAATCCCGGTTGCCCACCATGAAGCCGATGCGCCAGCCGGCCATGTTGTAGCTTTTGGAAAGCGTGAAAAACTCCACCGCCACTTCTCGGGCGCCGGAAACCTCCATAATGGAGGGGCAACGGTAGCCATCGAACACGATGTCGGCGTAGGCCAGATCGTGGACCACATAAATACGGTGCTCCCGGGCCAAATCGATGATGCGCTGAAAAAACGCCAGATCCACGCACTGGGTGGTGGGATTGCTGGGGAAATTGATGATAAGCATCTTCGGCTTGGGGAAGGATTCCCGAATGGCCCGCTCCAGCTCCTCGAAAAAATCCACCCCCGGAGTCATCCGCACGTGGCGAATGTCAGCCCCGGCGATCACCGGGCCGTAGATGTGGATGGGATAGCTGGGATTGGGCACCAGCACGATGTCGCCCCGCTCCAGGGTCGCCAGGGCCAAATGGGCGATGCCTTCCTTGGAGCCGATGGTGACGATGGCCTCGCTGTCGGGGTCGAATTCCACGCCATAGCGCCGCCGATACCACTCGCAAATCGCCTTGCGCAGGCGCGGGATGCCCTTGGAAACCGAGTAGCCGTGGGTATCGGGACGTTGCGCGGCCTCCACCAATTTATCGACGATATGCCGCGGCGTGGGGCCGTCGGGATTGCCCATGCCGAAATCGACGATGTCCTCGCCCCGGCGGCGAGCCGCTGCCTTCAACTCCGTGGTGATGTTGAAGACGTAGGGCGGAAGCCGCTCGATACGGGGGAAGATGTTCATTTGCCGGCCGAATTCCGTGTTGGCAAAAAAGTTATAATGGTACCCAAGCCCCGTTAAGGCCGCAAACCGGCATGCTCCCATGAAACTGCACCTGTCTTCACCCGCCGGCCGGAATGCTTTTACCGGCTACGGCGACGGTTATGTGGCGGTGAATGGGGTCAATTACCGGAAAAATCTGCTGGTGCTGCCCGATCTGCTGGTGGAGGATTGGCCGGTGTCCCGCTTCGAAGACTTGGCGGAAACCCATTTCGCCGCCTTGCTGGAGTGGACGCCGGCAATCGTGCTGCTGGGCACCGGCCGCAATCAGCGCTTTCCTTGTCCGCGCCTGCATCGCGTCTTGCTGGAGGCCCGGGTCGGCCTGGAAGTGATGGACACCCCGGCCGCCTGCCGCACCTTCAACATCCTGGCGGCGGAAGACCGCAAGGTCGCCGCCGCCTTGCTGCTGGATTGACTGCTTCCGCCGCCCCCCCTCGTCCCGCGGGCTTCTTCTCGCTGTGGAAGCCGGCGCCGGATATTCCCTGGGGAACCCTGTCGCTGCACAATACCCTGTGGCTGGTGTTCTCCTTAGGCTTGGCCGCAATCCCTCACGTAGAACGGCTGCCCGTTTGGCTCTCGCTGGTGGCGGGGGCCTGCCTGCTCTGGCGGATCACCATCGCCGCCCAGGGACTGCGGCTGCCCCGCCGCTGGCTGCTGTTTCTGCTGGTGACGGCCTTCGCGGTGGGAGTCTATTTGAATTACCGCACCCTGTTCGGCCGGGACGCGGGGGTAGCCCTGCTGGTGGCCATGGTAGCGCTGAAACTGCTGGAAACCGCCCGGCTGCGGGACGCCATGGTGCTGCTGTGCCTCGGCTATTTCCTGGTGATCACTAATTTCCTGTACACCCAGACCATTCCCATCGGCGCCCACATGCTGGCCGCGGTGCTGGTCATCACGGTGGCCATGGTCACCCTGCAATACGCCTCGGCGCGACCGGATCCGAAAACCAGCATTCGGCTTGCAGCCTTCTACCTGCTGCAAGCCGCGCCCCTGATGGCCATCCTGTTCGTGCTGTTCCCCCGTATCCAGGGTCCGCTGTGGGGCTTGCCCCAGGATGCCTATTCCGGAGTCACCGGCCTGTCCGACACCATGTCCCCCGGCAGCCTGTCCCGCCTCACCCTGTCGGATGCAGTGGCGTTCCGGGTCAAGTTCCACACCCCCCTGCCCCAACTGCCGCAGCTTTATTGGCGCGGTCCGGTGCTGTGGGAATTCGACGGCAGAACCTGGTCGGCCGGCTTTCCCGCCCGCCCCACCCTTACAGAATTACAGCCCATCGGCGACCCCATCCGCTACGCGGTGACCCTGGAACCCCATAACTTCCGCTGGCTGTTCGCCCTGGACCTGCCGATTCAATTACCTCCTAAAAGCCGGGTAACGGGAGACTTCCAAATCCTCTCCAATACCCCGGTGCGTCAGCGGATGCGTTACGAGCTGGCCTCGGCGCTCCGCTACCAGACCGGACTCAACGAAGACCGCGACGAGCTGCGGCGGGCCCTGCAACTCCCCGCCGGCTTCAATCCCCGGGCCCGTGCCCTAGCCCAGGAATTCCGCCGCGCCGCCGACGACGACCGGGATCTGGTCAAGCGGGTGCTGGACTTGTTCCGCTCCGCGAACTTTCGCTACACCATGACTCCGCCGCTGTTGGGAGTCCATTCGGTGGATGAGTTCCTATTCGACAGCCGCCGTGGGTTTTGCGAGCACTACGCCTCCAGCTTTGTCTTCCTGCTACGCGCCGCCGGCATTCCGGCTCGGGTAGTGACGGGTTACCAAGGAGGCGAGCTCAATCCGATGGGCGACTATATGATCGTGCGCCAGTCGGATGCCCATGCCTGGGCCGAGGCATGGTTCCAAGGTGCCGGCTGGATGCGGATCGACCCCACCGCCGCCGTTTCCCCGCTACGGGTAGATGCGGGCATCGCCGCCGCCGTGGGTCCCGGGGAGCCTGTGCCCTTTCTGGTGCGCACGGACTATCAATGGCTACGGCGAGTGCGCTTCGCCTGGGACAACGCAGCCAATGGCTGGAATCAGTGGGTGCTGGGCTATGGGCCGGAACGGCAACTGCTGCTGCTGTCCCGGGTGGGAATGGACGATGCCACTTGGCGCACCCTGACCCTGATCACGGCGGCCGTCACTGGGGGCGCATTGGCCATTCTGGCCGGCATTTTGCTCATCCGGGTCAGGCAACGCGCCCCAGACCCCGTCAGCCGCAGTTATCAGCGGTTTTGCGGCAAACTAGCCTCTGCCGGATACCCCCGACTACCCTACGAAGGCCCTCGGGACTACGCCGTGCGGCTCAAACTCCATCTACCCGCCTTGGCCCATCCGGTCGAAGCCATCACCGGCCTCTATGTCGCCCTGCGCTACGGCACCCTCGCCGATCCGGATGCCGTGGGCCGGCTGCGCAAATGGGTGACGAACTTCAAGCCATGACTTATTTGAGCTGCTCGTAGAGTAAGTTAACGATCTTCCCGGCCGCCTCGGAGCGATCCGGGGCCCCTTCCCGATTCAGCACGCGGATTTGGGTCCCCGGCCCGGCTTGCGCCACCGCGATGCGGTATTGTTCGGCGGATTTCTTGTCCGCATCGCTGCTGCGCCAGAATGCGAGGCTCGATAGGATGCCCTTGCTCTCCTGCCGATTGTCCAATTCGGGATTGATATAGCGGACAAAGTACAGCCCTTTGGAGCGATCCCGATCTTCCACGGTGAACCCCACCCGGTCCAAGGCCAAGCCGACACGCCGCCATGCCCGGTCAAAGGAATCGTCCAAAGCTAAATTGCTGACGCCGTCGGAATCCCGCAGCACCTGGGCCCGGGCGCTGCTGGTTTCCGCCAACTGAGCCTGGGCCCTCGCCTCCTGGACTCCCAAGCGCACCATCAGCCGGCGCAGCATTTCCGCCTCCAGATCCGGATCGGCGGGGCGAGGCTGCCAGACCGTGCGGTCCCGGCCTTCGCTTTCGAACACTTCCATCACGCCGCGGTGGCTGATATAGATCTCGGTAATGCCGGGCTCGGCGCCCCGCTCCAGGCGGGTGCGGAATTTGTCCCGCTCGGCGGTGGAGTAAAGCCCATCCAAGACCTTGCCCAGGAAATTTCGGAGAAAATCCTGTTGAATCTTGGCCCGGTCTTCCGCCCAGTCGGTCTCCATCACGCCCGCCTCGGGAACTTCCTGCTTGATGATGAAGCCCATTTCCTGCCAAAAATCCTTGATTACCGGCCACAGCGTTTCCGGATCCCCCTTGGCCACCAGCCAGCGCTGGGTTCCCGCCCGCTCTATGCGGGCATTGTCCTGGCTAGGCAACAGAGCGGTGGTGCCGGCCTGGGGTTGGGCGCCTTTTTCCCGGGAATAAGTGGAGTAGGTGGCGCTGCCGGCGTTTCCGGCACCGGGAACGGTATAGCGCTGATCGGCGCGAGGGCTCGTCAAATCGGGAGGCACCTCCAGGGGCGGCAACTGCCCCGCGGATTTGTAGTCGATGGGCTTGCCGGTCAGGGACATGGAGCCACACCCCGCCAATAACGCCAAACAGGGCAGTACCAGGAGCGTCCTTTTCAAATCCATGGGTCTCTCTTTCATCCTCGCATCAATCCGGCTTGCGCCAGGGCCGCCTGAACCACGCCATGGTGGCCGGCGGATAACGGAGTCAACGGCAAGCGGATGCCGCCCGCGATCAATCCCAACTGCTGGGCCGCCCACTTCACGGGAATGGGATTAGCCTCGACGAATAGGCTTCGGTGCAATCCCAGCAATTGCTCGTTGATGGCCCGAGCCGCCGTCAGCTCTCCGCCCAGCGCCGCCTTGCACATCTGCGCCATCAAGTGCGGCGCCACGTTGGCCGTCACCGAAATTATCCCATCCGCCCCCAACAGCATGAGGGCCAAGGCGCTGGCATCGTCGCCGCTGTACACGGCGAATCCCTTGGGCCGGGAACGCAGCAAGGCAGTTCCCCGGCCAATGTCGGCAGTGGCGTCCTTGATGCCGACCACATTGGGGATCTGGGCCAGCCGCAGAACCGTCTCATTGCTCATGTCGCAGGCGGTTCGGGCCGGCACATTGTAAAGAATCAAGGGTAGTTCCACCGCCTCCGCCACTGCCCGGAAATGCCGGTACAAACCTTCTTGGGTGGGTTTATTGTAATAGGGCACCACCGACAAAGCCGCATCAACTCCCACCGACTTGGCGTAGCCGCTCAACTCGACCGCTTCCCGAGTCGAATTGGCTCCGGTCCCGGCGATCACCGGGATCCGGCCGCCGGCTTGTTCCACCACCGTGCGAATCAACCGGCAGTGCTCGTCCATGTCCACGGTGGGAGATTCGCCGGTGGTGCCCACCACGACAATGCCGTCGGTGCCCTCGGCCACATGGAAATCCACTAAGCGGCGCATCCCCTCCCAATCGAGGCTGCCGTCCTCGAACATGGGGGTGACGATGGCCACCAAGCTGCCTTGAACCATTGGGGTCAGCCTTGAAAAAGGCGTAAGTATACCCCGCGGCTCCGGTGCCCACTACCGGCCCGGGGGACAAAACGGGACAGGGGAAGGTAGCGCGACTAGCCGCCGGCCTCACGGTTGGGAGTAGCGGTAATTCGATGCACGCTCAAGTCCGCCCCCTCGAACTCCTGCTCCGGATCGAGGCGGATTCCCACCGTCGCTTTCAACAGGCCGTAGATCAGCCCGCCTCCCAGGAAACCAACGGCTATCCCGAATAAAGTCCCCAGCGCTTGGGCCGCGAAACTGACCCCGCCCAGGCCACCCAGCCCCGGCAACCCGAAAATTCCCGCCGCCAAGCCGCCCCAAGCGCCGCACAGCCCGTGCAAAGGCCACACCCCCAGCACGTCGTCGATCTTCCAGCGATTCTGAGTCACCGTGAACAACAGGACAAACAGCCCCCCTGCCACCCCGCCGGTCGCCAAAGCGCCCAAGGGATGCATCACGTCAGAACCCGCGCACACCGCCACCAGCCCCGCCAGCGGACCGTTATGGACGAACCCCGGATCGTTGCGCCCGGCCCACAAGGCCGCCAGGGTTCCCCCCGCCATGGCCATGAGGGAATTCACCGCCACCAGGCCGCTGATTTTCGCCAGAGACTGCGCCGACATGACGTTGAAGCCGAACCAGCCCACGGTCAATATCCATGCTCCCAAGGCCAGGAAGGGAATGCTGGACGGGGGATGGGCGGTCATTCGACCTTGCTTGGAATAACGCCCGTGACGGGAGCCCAGCAGCAACACGGCAGCCAGTCCAGCCCAGCCGCCCACCGCATGGACCACCACCGATCCGGCAAAGTCGTGGAACTTGGCGCCGAATGCCGCCTCCAGCCCGGCTTGAAGCCCATAGGCATCGTTCCAGGCGACGCCCTCGAAAAAAGGATAGACCAATCCGACCAGCAAGAATGTCGCCGCCAACTGGGGTTGAAACTTGGCCCGCTCGGCAATGCCTCCCGAGATGATGGCGGGAACGGCGGCGGCGAACGTCAACAGAAAAAAGAACCGCACCAACTCGAAACCGTTTTTTTGGGTGAGCGCTTCGGCGCTGGTGAAAAAACTCACCCCATAGGCCAAGGCATAGCCGATAAAGAAATAGGCGATGGTGGATACGGCAAAGTCGCCGAGGATTTTCACCAAGGCATTGACCTGGTTCTTTTCCCGGACGGTGCCCAACTCCAAAAAGGCAAACCCCGCATGCATGGCCAACACCATGATCGCGCCCAACAAGAGAAACAGTACGTCATTACCGAAAAAAGGAGTTCCCATGATGTCTCGCCGGATTGAAAAAGACTTGCTTGTAAGCAATTCTTGGGCAAGATTTATAGCAATCAAAATATCAATAAGTTACAAAAAACAATCTAAAAAAACGATCCATAATAGTGCAATAAGCTAAAATCACGCTCTATTTTAGAGCATCGAAGGGTTAAAGACGGCCGGGGCGGCCGCATTGAAGGGCAGGGACAATAAAGCTATAGTCCAGCCAAGCTTATCAACCGCCACCATGAAACCCCGAGACGCCGCTCCCCACAAAAACCTTCCGGCCCCAGCCCAAGATCACAAGCTAACCCTCCGGGAAGTGCTAGATGGGCTGGCGGCCGACGGATGGGTGAGTCCCGAAGCCGCCGCCGCCCTCGCCTCCGACCGCAGGGTACAAAGGGCGGGGATCCACCCCTTGGTCGTCGTGGCCGAGCAGCAGTGGAAAGACCCCCGCCGGCCGAAGAAGCTGCTCACCTTGGAGATCCTGACCCAGTGGCTGGCGGAGAAATCCGGCTTGCCTTATTTCCACATCGATCCTTTCAAGATCGATTTCGCGGCGGTCACCCAGTTGATGTCCAACGCCTATGCCACCCGCTTCAAGATTCTGCCGGTGGAGGTCACCGCCAAGGAGGCGGTGATCGCCACCGCCGAGCCCCACGTCCGGGAATGGGAAAGCGAGCTGACCCACATCCTGCGCCTGGATATCCGCCGAGTGATCGCCAATCCCCGGGACATCGACGGCTATTTGGTTGAGTTCTACAACTTGGCCCGTTCGATCAAGCGGGCGGCCCAGACCCAGGGGCAGCCCTTGGGAGGCATCGCCAATTTCGAGCAGTTAGTCCAGTTGGGGCGTTCCGGGCGGCTGGATGCCAACGACCAGCACATCGTCCACATCGTCGATTGGCTGCTGCAATACGCCTTCGAGCAACGGGCCAGCGATATCCATTTGGAACCCAGGCGGGAAGCGGCCAATGTCCGCTTCCGGATCGACGGACTGCTACATCAGGTGTATCAAATCCCCTTGCCGGTAGTCACCGCCATGACCAGCCGCATCAAGATCCTGGGCCGCATGGACGTGGTGGAAAAGCGCCGCCCCCAGGATGGGCGCATCAAGACTCGCGCCCCCGACGGCGAGGAGGTGGAGTTGCGGCTGTCCACCATGCCCACCGCCTTCGGCGAAAAGCTGGTGATGCGGATTTTCAATCCGGACGTGCTGGTGAAAAATTATGCCGAATTGGGATTCTCCCAGGAAGAAAGCATCGCCTGGTCCAAACTGGTGGAGCAACCCAATGGGATTATTTTGGTCACCGGCCCCACCGGGTCGGGAAAAACCACCACCCTCTATTCCACCCTCAAGCATCTGGCGACGCCAGAAACCAACGTCTGCACCATCGAAGACCCCATCGAGATGGTGGAACCCCTCTTCAATCAGATGCAGGTTCAGCACGGCATCGGCCTCGATTTCGCCAGCGGGGTGCGGACTCTGCTACGCCAAGATCCGGACATCATCATGGTGGGCGAGATCCGGGATTCCGAAACCGCCGAAATGGCCATCCAAGCCGCCCTCACCGGCCACTTGGTGCTCTCCACCTTGCACACCAACGATGCGCCTTCCGCCGTCACCCGGCTGTTGGATATCGGTATCCCGCCCTACCTCATCAACGCCAGCATTTTAGGCATCCTGGCCCAACGACTGGTCCGCACCCTTTGTCCCCATTGCCGGGAAGAAGGTTCTTTGGAAGACGAGGTCTGGGATAGCTTGGTGGCCCCGTGGCGAGCCCCCAAACCGAACCGGGTTTACCACGCCAAAGGCTGCCTGGAATGCCGCATGACCGGCTACCTGGGGAGGGTGGGCCTGTATGAAATGCTGGTCATGAGCCCCCAGGTTCGCGAGCTGGTGGGGGCCGGGGCGGACCTGGGCGATCTGCGCAATCACGCTTACCGGGAAGGCATGAAGCCGCTGCGTATCGCCGGAGCCATGAAGGTCGCGGCAGGAGCCACCACAGTCGAGGAGGTGTTGAAAGTCACGCCGCCGGTAGAATTAGCCGTCAAGCCGCCCCCCCCAGCCGGTAATAGCGGGGCGGCCCAGGAAGCCGGGCTCAACGGCTCGTGAATGTTTCCCTGATCGCCGCCCTGACCCGCGCAGGCGTCATCGGCGCGGGAAATACCCTGCCCTGGCGATTGCCCGCCGACCTGAAGCGTTTCAAATCCATGACCCTGGGGCATAGCTTGATTTTGGGACGCAAGACCTACGAATCCATCGGCCGCCCGTTGCCGGGCCGCCGGATCGTGATCGTCACCCGCAATCCGGCTTATCGCCGGCCCGGCGCGCTGATCGCCGCCTCCTTGGAAAGAGCCCTGGCCCTTTGCGTCGGTGAACAGGAAGCGTTCATCGGGGGCGGAGCCGAATTGTTTGCCGCCGCCCTGCCTCTGGCCCAACGCATGTACCTCACCTGGGTGGAAGCGGAAGTCCCCGGGGATGCTTTCATGCCGGAAGTGGATTGGTCCGAGTGGCAGGAAACCCACTCGGAATCCCTGGCCGCCGATGCCGACAACCCCTACGCGACCACCTTCGCCGTCTACGAGCGCCGGCCTATGGACGGAACAAGCCCTTCCTTCGCTGGAGCGAATTAACCCTCACGCGCAATGCGAACGGGACACTGCGGCGCCCCGTTGTCCTGATCCTCGACCCACCCTAGAGGACTTTTACGTCCGGCAGGGGAAAGCCGTTGAAGTTGCTGGCGTAGGCCGTGGTGTAGGCCCCGGCGTTGACGATATAAATAAAGTCCCCTTCCCGGAGATCCTCCGGCAGCGGCTCCTCCCGCATCATCACGTCCACCGAGTCGCAAGTGGGTCCCGCCACGCTCCAGGAAACCGGGTGACCGGTCCGGTCGGTGCGGATGTTGTAGCGCAAACCCTCGGTGGTCTCGATGACCCCGCCGAATACCCCGGCGTCCCAATACATCCAGCGCTTGTTGCCCCGCGTGGTAGTGCCCAGCACCCGGCAGACGAAGTAGGCCGCGTCGGAAACCAGATAGCGTCCCGGCTCGGCCATCACCCGGACGTCCTGGGGCAGATCGGCAATGGCGCGGTTCACCACCCCGCCGATGGTTTCCACCGAAGGGATGGGCTTGGTGTGGCGCACCGGATAACCGCCGCCGATATTGAGCAGGCGGGGGGACAGCCCTTTCAGGCGCATTTTCTTGAAAAGCCGCTTGGCCCGCTCGATGCCCACCCGCCAGTTGTCGGGGTTGAGGCATTGGGAGCCAACGTGGAAAGTTACTCCCGCCAAGTCTGCGCCCAATTCGACGGCCGCGTCGATGATGGCCTCGGCGCAAGCGGGGGGTGCCCCGAACTTGCCCGACAGCGGCCAATCGCTGCCCACGTTGGGGGCGTCGATGCGCACGTACAGCTTGGCGTCGGGCTTCACCGAAACGATCTTGCGCAGCTCTTCCACGCTGTCCAGAACGTACCACTCGACTCCTTTGGCGGCGGCGTATTCCAGATAAGCCCGGGGTTTGATGGGGTTGCTGTAGTAGATTTCCGCCGGCCGCACCCCCAGGGATAACAGGAGGTCCAATTCGGCGATGGAAGCAATCTCGAAGCCCACCCCCTCTTCAATCAAGGTCTGCAAAACCCGAGGATGGGGATTGGCCTTCACCGCGTAATGGGGTTGGACCCTGGGCATGGCCGCCTTGAAGCGGCGCGCCTTGGCGCGAACGATTTGGGAATCTACCAGCAGGAACGGCTTATCGTAGCCGTTTTGGAGCGCATCCCGGATCTTCTGAAAGTCCAGGCTGATTTCCGGATGGGTGTCGAGTTGAGGCTCGGTGTCGATCTTCTTGTACAGCGCGGTACGCATTTGCATTGAAATCTCCTTCCCAGGCGCTACGTGACGGGGATGTGGATGTTGATCAAATCACTGCCTTGGAAGTAGTTCCTTTTGCTTGTCATGATGACCTCCTGTCGGTAAAAGTTGCCAGTCGAACGCTTTTTTCGGTGACGCGCATTATAGGCCCGATTTCCCGCGAATCAAGGGAAATATTGCAGCTCCGCGACAACGAGCCTAAGGCCCTGGCGCAAAGGGGGAAGTTCCCCCGGAAAGTGGAAAAATCCGGAAAGACACGCGGCGCCCTAGATGCGCGGCAAGGTGACGCCTTTTTGCCCCTGATATTTTCCGCCCCGATCCCGGTAGGAGGTCTCGCACACGTCATCGGCGGCGGCCTCGAAAAAGATCACCTGGGCCACCCCTTCGTTGGCGTAGATTTTGGCCGGCAGCGGGGTGGTATTGGAAAACTCCAGGGTGACATAGCCCTCCCACTCCGGTTCGAAGGGAGTGACGTTGACGATGATCCCGCAGCGGGCATAAGTGGATTTCCCCAGACAGATGGTCAGCACATTGCGGGGAATCCGGAAGTATTCCACCGTACGCGCCAGAGCGAAGGAGTTGGGGGGAATGATGCACACCTCTCCCCGGAAATCCACGAAGGAATTGGAGTCGAAGTTCTTCGGATCGACGATGGTGGTGTTGATGTTAGTGAACAGCTTGAATTCATCGGAACAGCGGATGTCGTAGCCGTAGCTGGAAGTACCGTAGGACACCACCTGCCGTCCCCCCACCTGCTTGACCTGGTCCGGCTCGAAGGGCTCGATCATGCCGTGCTGCGCCGCCATGCGGCGGATCCACTTATCGGATTTGATGGTCATCGAAAAATCCGGGGTTTAGGTGTTCTGAATCACGATCTTGGGGAAAGCCGCCCGATGATCCTGGGCTTGGGTGGCGATCTTGCCGGCCATTTTTCGGGCGATTTCCAGATAGATGCGGGCGATAGGCCCTCCCGGGTCGGCTATCACGGTGGGATTGCCGGAATCGGCCTGTTCCCGGATGCGGATATCCAGGGGCAGGCTGCCCAGCAGGTCCACGCCGTAGTCCCGATGCAGCCGCTCCCCGCCTCCGGCACCGAAGATCGGCTCTTCATGGCCGCAACGGGAACAGATGTGGGTGCTCATGTTCTCGATGACGCCCAGGATGGGGACATTGACCTTCTGGAACATCTTGAGCCCCTTGCGGGCATCCAGCAGCGCGATGTCCTGGGGGGTGGTGACGATCACCGCCCCGGTCAGCGGCACTTTCTGGGCCAGGGTCAACTGGATGTCCCCAGTGCCCGGCGGCAGATCCACCACCAGATAATCCACATCCTTCCAGCGGGTGTCGTTCAGCAGTTGAGTCAGGGCCTGGGTCACCATGGGACCGCGCCACACCATGGGGGTCTCGGCGTCGACCAGAAAGCCGATGGACATGGCCTGAATGCCATGTCCCAGCAAGGGCTCCAGGGTCTTGCCGTCCAACGATTCGGGCCTGCCTTGGATGCCCAGCATGGTGGGCTGGGAAGGACCGTAGATATCGGCATCCAGCAAGCCCACGACCGCCCCTTCAGCGGCCAGGGCCAGCGCCAGGTTGACGGCGGTGGTGGACTTCCCGACGCCGCCCTTGCCGGAAGCGACGGCGATCACGTTTTTCACGCCCGATATGGGCGGCGCCCCCCGCTGGGCGGCATGCGCCACGATCTTGCTCTCCACCCGGACCGTCGCCCCGGCCAGGCCGGGTAGCCCGGCCTTGAGCTTATTCGTCACCAAAGAGCGAATCTCCTGGGAAACGCTCTTCGCCGGATAGCCGAGCCGAATCTCCAGCTCGACGTCGTTTCCGGAAATCCGGACATTGACCAGCGATTTGGAAGAAAGGAAATCCTTTCCGGTGTTCGGGTCGATCAAATCCCGCAGGGCGTCCTGAATCTGTTGCTCGGAGATCATCATGGAAAGCGACTCATAGGTAAGGGTGCCAAGCCATTTTAGGCGATATCGCTCCGGAGCCAAAATAGACGGACGGCGGACCGGCAATCGCCCCGCCCTTCATCGGGCCGCTTTCGCCCGCCGGGGCCGTCCGTGGGTTGCGGGCCGGCCCTGGGAGACAGGCGGAGGCGTTGTGGGCAGCATGTCCACCCAGGCCAGGATCTGCTTGACCGCTCCCTCCCGGAGCTCCACGCACTGGCCGCGCCGTAATTGCGGCGGCAGGCCGACGATGCCGAAGCGAATGCGGATCAGCCGGCTGACCGTGTAGCCCGCCTGTTCGAACATGCGCCGCACGATGCGGTTGCGGCCCTCGGTCAGCACCGCTCGATACCAGTGGTTGCTGCCCTCTCCGCCCTCGTCCAGCAGGGATTCGAAACGGGCATCGCCATCCGCCAACTCGATGCCCCGGGTCAGCCGCCCGATCTCTTGTTCCGATAGCTTACCCATGATGCGGACCGCGTATTCCCGCTCTACCTCGAAACGGGGATGGGTCAGCCGGTTCACCAACTCTCCGGAGGTGGTGAAAATCAGTAATCCGGAAGTGTTGTAATCGAGCCGCCCCACCGCCAACCACTGGGCGGCCCGCAACCGGGGCAACTGCAAAAAAACGCTGGGACGGCCCTGGGGATCGTTGCGGGTAACGATCTCCCCTTCCGGTTTATGGTAGAGCAGGATGCGGGGCAGCCGGAACTCCTCCTCCACCTCGATGGTGCGACGCCCGACGCGGATCACGTCTCCCGGCCCCACCCTATCCCCCAACTGCGCCAGAGCGCCGTTCACCCGGACCTTGCCGGACTTGATCAGTTCCTCCATGGAACGCCGCGAACCCAGCCCCGTTCCCGCCAAGACTTTCTGCAGCTTCTGGGTCGCGGCGGAAGATAAGGAGGAGCGGCGCTTAGGCTGCATGGAAACCGGCCGATGCCAGCATATTAGACTTCCCGGCGCTCCCTCACCGCTTGAGCGACGGTGCCGCTGTCGACGTGCTCCAGTTCCCCGCCCATGGGAATGCCGCGAGCCAGTCGGGTCACCTTGATGCCGCGGGAACGCAACAGCTCGGCCACATAATGGGCGGTGGCCTCCCCTTCGGGAGTCAGATTGGTGGCCAACACCACTTCCGTCACCGAGCCATCGCCGACCCGTTCCACCAGCCGGTCCAAATGGATCTCCCGGGGCCCGACTCCATCCAACGGAGAAAGCCGTCCCATCAAGACGAAATAAAGCCCGCGGTAGCATTGCGCCTGCTCCAGCGTTATCAAATCCGCCGGTGTTTCCACTACGCACAACAACGTCGGATCGCGCCGCGGGGAAGCGCACAGAGGGCAGACCGGCTGCTCGGAAAAATTGTTGCACTTCGCGCAACGACCCACCTGTTCGAGCGCCGCCGCCAAGGTATCGGCCAGCCGGAAGGCTCCTTCCCGATCCCGGTGCAACAGATGAAACGCCATGCGCTGGGCCGATTTCGGGCCGACCCCCGGCAAGCAGCGGAGCGCGCCGATCAAGGCTTCCAGACTGGCCGGAACGCTCATCCCCAAGGGATCTTGAAGCCGGGAGGCAGTCCCATGCCGCTGGCCAGACCGCCCATGCGCTCCTGGGTGGCGGTCTCCACTCGGCGTACCGCGTCGTTCACCGCCGCCGCCAGCAAGTCCTCCAGCATCTCCTTGTCGTCAGCCAGCAGCGCCGGGTCGATGGTGACCCGCTTCACGTCATGGCGACAGGTCATCACCACCTTCACCATGCCCCCGCCGGCCTGGCCTTCGACTTCCAGTCGGGCCAACTCCTCCTGGGCTTTTCTCATGTTCTCCTGAAGCTGCTGGGCTTGCTTCATAATGCCCGCCAAATTCCCTTTCATCATGGATTGTCTCCCGATATCGAATCCAAAGGCCGGATACTGCTCTCCACCAGCCGCGCATCGCAATCCTCCACCAACTCCCGGACGAAAGGATCCGCCTCGATGGCGGCAATGGCTTGGTTGCGCTGTTCGGCGCGCTGCCGCTCCTTGGTTTCCACCGGAGTTCGCCCCTCGCCGTCGCCCACCACGAAATCCAGCCGCAACGATCCGCCGAAACGGGTTTCCAGAGCGGCTTTCAGCTTGGCTTGATAGGCGGGCTCCAATAAATGCCGATGGGCCTCGGGAATCTCCAAAGTCCAACGGTTGCCCTCCCGACTTTGGAGATGGCAATGGCGGGCCAACATGCCGGCCACGCCTCCCAGCTTGGTTTCCTCGATGAGGGCCAGCCAATCGGCCGTTGATAGCGACGGCAACAAATCCCGGGGGCCCGGCTGCCGGGCTTGAGGCGCCGCCGGTTGTTGGCCCGCGGGCGGGGAAGCCGGCGTTGCCGGACGGGGCCCGACGGCCAGTGGAATGGGCGCCTCCTCGGGACGGAATGCCAACATGCGCAGCAAGGTCATGGTAAAGGCAGCGTATTCATCGCTGGCCAGACGCAACTCATCCCGCCCTTGCAGGGCCATCCGGTAATACAACTGGACTTCCTCCGGGGTGAAAGCTTGAGCGAACGACACCAGCTCGCCGCGTTCCGGGTCGTCCGGCTCCAAAACCTGCGGGACCACTTGCGCCACCGCGATGCGGTTGAGCAGCGTAGCCAAGTCCTGCAACGCGGCATCGAAGGACAACGCCCGCTCGGCCATGCGATCCGCTTGTTCCAGCAGGCCGGCTCCATCGCCTTGGGCGAGGGCTGCGAGCAAGCCGTTGAGATAAGCCCGGTCCACGACTCCCAGCATCTCCCGGACCGCCTCCTCCACCACCCGTCCGGCGCCGTGGGCGATGGCCTGGTCCAGCAGGCTCAAGGCATCCCGCATGCTGCCCTGGGCCGCATGGGACAATAGCGCCAGGGCCGCCGGTTCGGCAAACACGCCTTCTTGCTGCAGAATGTTCCGCAATTGGGCGGCGATATGTAGGGGGGGAATCTGCTTGAGATTGAATTGCAAGCATCTGGACAGCACCGTTACCGGAACCTTCTGGGGATCCGTGGTGGCGAGGATGAATTTGACGTGCTCCGGCGGCTCCTCCAGGGTCTTTAGCATGGCGTTGAAAGCCGAGCGGGACAGCATGTGGGTTTCGTCTATGATATACACTTTGAAGCGGCCGCTGGTGGGTGCATACAAAGCGTTTTCCAGCAGATCCCGCATCTGATCCACCTGGGTATTGGAAGCGGCATCCAATTCCAGCAGATCGACAAAACGTCCGGCGTCGATCTCTTGGCAAGCCGAGCATACGCCGCAGGGCTCCGGGGTGATTCCGATGGCGCAATTCAGCGCCTTGGCGACGATGCGGGCAAGGGTGGTCTTGCCCACTCCCCGGGTGCCGGTAAACAGGTAGGCGTGGTGCAGGCGGTTCTGGGAAAGGGCGTTGACCAGAGCCCGGACCACGTGCTCCTGGCCCACCATTTCCGCGAACTTACGGGGTCGCCATTTGCGGGCGAGCGCTTGGGTCACGGCCGGAACAACGCCTCAAAAACGATAGGTAAAGCGGATTTGGTTGAAGTTGATCCCCTGGTTGGGATCCTTAATGCCGCCGTTGGACAAATGCTGATAACGATAGCCCAGGTCGTACTGGCCCTTGGACCCGAAGCGCAGGCCCACCCCCACATGATCGCCGAACTGGAAGGCGCTGCCCAGCTTGCGGTCGGCGTTCACCTGGGTGGCCGACAAGAGACGCAAGCCGATGCCCCCCTCCACGTAGGGAGCCAGACCGGAAAGCGTGTTTTGTTGCAGGCGGAATACCGGGGTCACGCCCACATCGACGATGTCGTTGTTGCCGCCGGCCGAACTGTGGGCATCCCAGTAACCCAGGGAAACATCCCAGTAACCCCCGACATGCCAATCGCCTTCGGCGAACCATTTCTTGCCCCAATCCCACACCAGGCCCACCCGGCCCATGTCGGCGCCATTGCCATTGCCGAGTTCCAGAGCGACGCCGTCCGCGCTCCAAGCCACCCCGCTCGACATGGCCAGTACCAGTGGAAACACAAAACGGCTTACCCGATGTTTCATGGCAACTCCCTCGGACGATTCACGTAAAGCTCTTCGGACAGAACCCACCCGGACTCCGGAAAAGGGGTGGCGAGCCTAACCCCCGGCACTTGCAGAGAATAGCTGTGGCTGCTTCCTTCCGGACCTGACCAGGTTCACTACCATGCAATGCGGGGAGGCCCGCCATAGTCAATCGTTACGCGGCAACGACGGGAATCTTGCCGATCTTCTCCCGCCATTCCGCCGGTCCGGCATTATGCACCGAATTACCCTGGGCATCCACGGCCACCGTCACCGGCATGTCCTTCACTTCAAACTCGTAGATGGCCTCCATTCCCATCTCGGGAAAAGCCACCACGCGGGATGCCTTGATGGCCTTGGATACCAGATAAGCCGCCCCGCCGACAGCGATCAGATATACGGCCCTATGGCGGCGGATCGCTTCGATGCCCGCCGGCCCCCGCTCGGCTTTGCCGATCATGCCGATGAGCCCGGTCTTTTCCAGCATGCCTTCGGTGAACTTATCCATGCGGGTGGCAGTGGTGGGTCCGGCAGGCCCCATCACTTCGTCCCGCACCGGATCCACCGGCCCGACGTAATAGATAAAACGGTTGGTGAAATCCACGCCCTCCGGCAACCCCTTGCCGCCAGCGAATAAATCGGCGATGCGCTTGTGGGCCGCATCTCGGCCGGTCAGCATTTTGCCCGACAGCAGAATCGTCTCGCCGGGTTTCCAGGCCGCCATCTCTTCTCGAGTGATCCGATCCAGATCAACGCGCCGGGCGGTGGGCGCCGGCTGCCAATGGACATCGGGCCACTGCCGGAGATCAGGCGGATCCAGCCGGGCCGGACCGCTGCCGTCCAGCACGAAATGGACGTGGCGAGTAGCGGCGCAGTTGGGGATCATGCCCACCGGCAACGAAGCGGCGTGAGTAGGGTAATCCAGAATCTTCACATCCAGCACCGTGGTGAGCCCCCCCAATCCCTGGGCTCCGATCCCCAGGGCATTGACCTTGTCGCAAATTTCGATCCGCAGTTCCTCCAGGCGGTTTTTCGGCCCTCGCGCCTTGAGCTGGGCCATGTCGATGGGCTCCATCAGCGACTGCTTGGCCAACACCATGGCTTTCTCCGGAGTACCGCCGATACCGAGCCCCAGCATCCCCGGCGGACACCAGCCGGCGCCCAGGGTGGGCACCGTCTTCAGCACCCACTCCACGATGGAATCGCTGGGATTGAGCATCGCCAGCTTGGCCTTGTTCTCCGAGCCGCCGCCCTTGGCCGCCAGCTTCACGTCCACGGTATCGCCGGGAACAATCTGCACATGGACCACCGCCGGGGTGTTGTCCTGGGTATTCTTGCGTGCCCCGGCAGGCTCCGCCACCACCGATGCCCGCAACACGTTACCGGGATGCAGATAGGCCCGCCGTACTCCTTCGTTGACCATCTGTTCCACGCCTAAGGTCGCGTCCCATCGCACATTCATGCCGATCTTGAGAAACGCCACCACGATGCCGGTATCCTGGCAAATCGGACGATGTCCTTCGGCGCACATACGGGAATTGGTGAGAATCTGGGCAATGGCATCCCTGGCGGCTGGGGATTGCTCCAGCTTGTAAGCTTCAGCCAAGGACTGGATATAGTCGGCGGGATGATAGTAGGAGATGAATTGCAAAGCGTCGGCGACGCTGGCGATGAAATCTTCCTGGCGGATCACGGTCATGGAAATTTCCTTATGCTGGGTGCCGATCTGTCGTCCGGCCTCGATGGGGTGAAATTCTAGCATTTATGGGGTCCGGGTAGACTGGAGCGAAGCGTTCAACCTCCTATCCCAGCTCAAGGACGGGGTTCGGGCCTTTCTTAACGCCGATGCGGGTTGCGCGTAGAATGGCTTCGCCAAAACCCACAACAAATCGACGAGGATGTTCCATGGCCAACATCGAAACCATACTCCGGGAAAACCGGCTCTTCCCCCCCGACCCCGCTTTCGTCGCCCGAGCCAATGTCAGCGGCCTGGACGCCTACCATGCCCTGTGCCGGGAAGCGGAACAAGACTACCCCGGTTTTTGGGCCCGGCTGGCCCGCCAGCACGTACTGTGGCACAAGGCCTTCACCACAGTGCTGGATGAAAGCAACGCACCGTTCTACCGCTGGTTCGCCGATGGGCAGCTTAATGTTTCTCACAACTGCCTGGACCGGCACCTGGACAAACAGCCCGATAAAATCGCCATCATCTTCGAAGCAGACGACGGCACGGTCACCCGCATCAACTACGGCGACCTCTACCGCCGAGTCTGCGCCTTCGCCAACGCCCTGAAGAGCCGGGGCATCGGCAAGGGCGATCGGGTGGTGATCTACATGCCCATGAGCATCGAAGTCGTGGTCGCCATGCAGGCCTGCGCCCGGATCGGCGCCATCCACTCGGTGGTGTTCGGCGGTTTCTCGGCGAAAAGCCTGCACGAGCGCATCGTCGATGCCGGGGCCTGCGCCGTCATCACCGCCGACGAGCAATGCCGCGGCGGCCGGGCCATTCCCCTGAAACCGGCGGTGGACGAAGCCCTGGCCATGGGCGGGACCGATTCGGTGCATAGCGTCGTGATCTACCGGCGCACTGGCAACCACATTCTCTGGCACCCCACCCGCGACGTCTGGTGGCACGAGCTGGTCCAGGGCCAGCCGCAAAGCTGCGAACCGGAGTGGGTGGAAGCCGAGCATCCGCTGTTCATCCTCTACACTTCCGGCTCCACCGGCAAGCCCAAGGGAGTGCAGCACTCCAGCGGCGGCTATCTGCTGGGGACCGTGCTTAGTATGCAATGGGTGTTCGATTACCGCCCCGACGACGTATTCTGGTGCACCGCCGACGTGGGCTGGGTGACGGGCCACTCCTACGTGACTTACGGTCCCCTAGCGGTGGGAGCCACTCAGGTGATCTACGAAGGCGTTCCCACCCATCCCGATGCCGGCCGCTTCTGGCGCATGATTCAGGAGCATCAGGTCAGCGTGTTCTACACCGCCCCTACCGCCATCCGCTCACTGATCAAGGCCGGTGGAGATCTGCCCCGAAAATACGACCTCTCCTCACTGCGCCTATTGGGCTCGGTGGGCGAACCCATCAATCCGGAGGCCTGGATCTGGTACCACGAAGCGGTGGGCGGCGGCCGCTGTCCCATCGTCGATACCTGGTGGCAGACCGAGACCGGCAGCCACATGATCGCCCCGCTGCCCGGGTCCACGCCCTTGAAGCCAGGTTCCTGCACTTTCCCCTTGCCCGGCATCATGGCTGGGGTGGTAGACGAAACCGGGGCCAACGTGGAATCCGGCAAGGGAGGATTGCTGGTCATCCAGCGCCCCTTTCCCTCCCAGCTCCGCACCCTATGGGACGACCCCGAGCGCTTCAAGAACACCTATTTTCCCGAGGAATTGGGGGGGCGCTACTACCTCGCCGGAGATTCGGCCCACCGCGACAAGGATGGCTATTTCTGGATCATGGGGCGCATCGACGACGTGCTCAATGTCTCCGGCCACCGGCTGGGCACCATGGAAATCGAATCGGCCCTGGTGGCCCATCCTCTGGTGGCCGAGGCCGCGGTGGTGGGCAAGCCCCACGAGGTGAAGGGCGAAGCGGTGGTGGCCTACGTGGTGCTCAAGGGCCATCGTCCGGAAGGCGCGGCCGCCCGGCAGACTGCCGCCAAGCTGCGGGACTGGGTGACGGAACAGATCGGGGCCCTCGCCAAACCCGAGGAAATCCGTTTCGGCGACAACCTGCCAAAGACTCGCTCCGGCAAGATCATGCGTCGCCTGCTGCGGGCCCTTGCCAAGGGCGAGAAAATCACCCAGGACGTGTCCACCCTGGAAAATCCCGCCATTCTGGAGCAACTCAAGGTGGCGGAATAAACCATGGCGGATCCCGAAATCCTCGACTTCGATCACGGCATCAGCGCCGTGGACGCCCGCTTCAAACGCCCCGGCATGGCGGCGATCCATTTGATTGCGGAGGGCCAGCGAGCCGCCCTGGTGGACATCGGTACCAACTATTCGGTGCCCCAAGCGGAAAAATTGCTCAAGCACCGCGGCATCGCCCCGGAAAACATCGCTTATCTCATCGTTACCCATGTCCATCTGGATCATGCCGGCGGCGCCGGAGCCATGCTGGCGCGGCTGCCCCAGGCCCAATTGGTGGTCCACCCGCGGGGCGCCCGGCACATGGCCGACCCGTCCCAATTGGTGGCTGGAGCCACCGCGGTCTACGGCGAAACCGAAATGCGGGCGAGCTACGGAGAACTCATCCCCATCCCCCAAGAACGCATTCTGCAAACCCACGACGGCCTCACCCTGGATATCGGCGGCCGGTCTTTGGTGTTTCTCGATACTCTCGGCCATTGCCGCCACCACCATTGCATCTACGATGAACGCAGCGGCGGAATTTTCACCGGGGACAATTTCGGCATTTCCTACCGGCAGCTCGATGTGGCCGGCCGGCCCTGCGTCATTCCCGCCACCGCCCCGGTGCAATTCGATCCGGAGGCATATCACCGCAGCGTGGACCGGATTCTGGCGCTCCGGCCGCGCTGGGCCTTCATGACCCATTTCAGCCGGGTGGGAGAACTGCAAAGACTGGGGCAAGACCTGCACCGCCTGCTGGATGGCCATGTGGCTGTCGCGAAGACGGCGCAGGGAACCAGCGGCACCGAACGCCACGGCATCATCACCACAGGATTGCGGAAACTATTCCTGGATTATGTACGGCAAAGAAGCTGCACCCTGCCCGAAGCGGAAATCGACGCCCTGTTCGCCCTGGATGTAGAAGTCAACGCACAAGGGGTGGAAGTTTGGATGGACCGCCCCCCGAAAATGGAAAGAGGCTCATAAAAAAACCCCCCGCCCAAATCAGGCAGGGGGTCGGTTTAAGGGTGCCTGGCAGTGTCCTACTTTCGCACGGGAATCCGCACTATCATCGGCGCTGAGTCGTTTCACGGCCCTGTTCGGGATGGGAAGGGGTGGGTCCAACTCGCTATGGCCGCCAAGCATTTCTTGAAAAGAGCATTCCCGAAACCCCGGTCTCGGGAACCGACAATTGGAAGAAGCATTAAGGTTTGATTGGATCTCGCTCTCAGGGTAACCTGAAAGCGCGCACCATTGAGCTTTCGCTCAAAATTATAGGATCAAGCCGCACGGGCAATTAGTACTGGTTAGCTCAACGCATTACTGCGCTTCCACACCCAGCCTATCAACGTCCTGGTCTTGAACGACCCTTTAGGGGGATCAAGTCCCCGGGAAGTCTCATCTTGAGGCAAGTTTCCCGCTTAGATGCTTTCAGCGGTTATCTCTTCCGCACATAGCTACCCGGCGATACGACTGGCGTCATAACCGGTACACCAGAGGTGCGTCCACTCCGGTCCTCTCGTACTAGGAGCAGCCCCCCTCAAACTTCCAACGCCCACTGCAGATAGGGACCAAACTGTCTCACGACGTTTTAAACCCAGCTCACGTACCACTTTAAATGGCGAACAGCCATACCCTTGGGACCGGCTACAGCCCCAGGATGTGATGAGCCGACATCGAGGTGCCAAACTCCCCCGTCGATGTGAACTCTTGGGAGGAATCAGCCTGTTATCCCCGGCGTACCTTTTGTCCGTTGAGCGATGGCCTTTCCATACAGAACCACCGGATCACTATGACCTGCTTTCGCACCTGCTCGACTTGTCAGTCTCGCAGTTAAGCACGCTTTTGCCATTGCACTTTCAGCGCGATTTCCGACCGCGCTAAGCGTACCTTCGTGCTCCTCCGTTACTCTTTGGGAGGAGACCGCCCCAGTCAAACTGCCTACCATACACTGTCTCCGACCCGGATTCACGGGCCAAGGTTAGAACCTCAATGACATCAGGGTGGTATTTCAAGGTTGGCTCCATGAGAACTAGCGTCCCCACTTCACAGCCTCCCACCTATCCTACACAGATCCCATCAAAGTCCAATGTAAAGCTACAGTAAAGGTGCACGGGGTCTTTCCGTCTAGCAGCGGGGAGATTGCATCTTCACAAACATTTCAACTTCGCTGAGTCTCGGGTGGAGACAGTGTGGCCATCGTTACGCCATTCGTGCGGGTCGGAACTTACCCGACAAGGAATTTCGCTACCTTAGGACCGTTATAGTTACGGCCGCCGTTTACCGGGGCTTCGATCAAGAGCT
>JAHFQX010000062.1 GCA_023259135.1 Betaproteobacteria bacterium
CCGGCAGGAATCCCGGTGAGCAGGCTCACCGCTTCGTCGATGTGCGCCACCGGATAGATGCGGAAGCGGCCTTGGGCGGCGGCTTCCACCACGTCGTGGCGCAACATGAGGTGGGGCGCGTTGGCGGCGGGGATCAGCACGCCCTGCCGGCCGGTGAGCCCCCGGGTCCGGCAGATGTCGAAGAATCCTTCGATTTTTTCGTTGACCCCGCCGATGGCCTGCACCCGGCCGTGCTGGTCCAGCGACCCGGTGACCGCCAGGGATTGCAACAGGGGGATGTCGGCGATGGCTGACAGAAGCGCGCAAAATTCGGCCACCGAGGCGCTGTCGCCTTCCACCCCGCCGTAGCTTTGCTCGAATACCAAGCTGGCGGTCAGCGACAGCGGCTGCCGGGCGGCGTAGCGAGAGGCCAACAGGGAGGAGAGGATCAGGACGCCCTTGGAATGGATGGCGCCCCCCAGCTTGACCTCTCGCTCGATGTCGATCACTTCGCCCTCGCCGAGCCGCACGGTGGCGGTGATGCGGGTGGGCTGGCCGAAGGCGAGGTTGCTCAGCAGGAACACCGAAAGCCCATTCACTTGACCCACCTGGGCGCCCTCGGTGTCGATATGCACGGTGCCCCGCAGGATAGTCTCGTGGACCCGCTCGCGCAGCCGGTCCAGCCGCTGGATCTGGGCGTCCACCGCCTGTTGGATGTGGCCGCGGGCGATACGCGGGGCGGACTGTTGCCGCGCCCAATAATCGGATTCCCGCACCAGGTCGGACAGGCTTTGCAGGTGGGCGCTGATTTTTTCCCGGTCCCCGGCGATGCGGGAGGCCTGCTCGATGAGCCGCGCCACCGCGCCGCGCTCCAAGGGCAGCAAGTTTTCGCGGCGGACCAGGGTGGCGACGAGCCGGGCGTAGAGCCGGTGGGCGTCGGGAGTGCGGGGCATGGTCTCCTCGAAATCGGCCGCCACTTTGAAAAGCTCCCGGAAATCCGGGTCTGCTTCCTGAAGCAGGTAATACACCATGCGGTCGCCGAACAGCACCACCTTGATGTCCAGCGGGATGGGCTCGGGCTCCAGGGATACGGTGCTGACCAGGCTGAGCATCTGCCCCAGCGAATCGACCCGGATCTCCTTGGCGTAGAGGGCGCGCTTCAAGGCATCCCAGGCGAAGGGCTGGGTCAGCAGCTTGACCGCGTCCAGCAGCAGATAGCCGCCGTTGGCCTTGTGCAGCGCCCCGGCCTTGATCAGGGTGAAGTCGGTGACCAGGGCGCCGAAGTGGGCCAGGTGCTCCACCCGGCCCACCAGTTCCTGGAAGCTGGGCCGGTCCTCCAGTACGACCGGGGCTCCCTGGTTCTCCAGGTGCTCCACCAGCAGATTGACTCGATAGCGGTTGAACCAGGCGGATTTGTCGGGTTGCAGTCCCATCAGGGGGGGCTGAGCTTCCTGGGGCCGCTGGAACTCTTCGGCGTTCTCGATCAGGTCTTGGTGCACTCGCTCCAGATAGGCCACCGTATCCGGTAGCTCGGCATAGCGAGTCTTGAGTTCGGTGATGGACTGGCTCACCGCCAGCATGGTGAATTCCCGGTTGAGCGCTTTGAGACGTTCGCGGCGTTGCTTCATCCACTGGGGCGCTTGTTGCAGCAGCTTTTGCAGGCGCTCGTGGAGACCGGAGATGGTGGCGCCGATGCGGTGCTTCTCTTCGTCGGAAAGTTTTTCGAATTCATCGGGGGCGATGACTTCACCGGCTCGCACCGGGGCGAAGGCGAATCCGGCGGGGGTGCGCAGCAAGGCGATGCCCTGTTGCTCGGCTTCCTGTCCCAGCTCGCGGAATCCCTTGTTTTCCAGCTCGCCCAATTCCTTGTCCAGTTCTTCGTGGCGGGCACGGTATTCGTCGCTTTCGAAGATTGCCGGAATGGCGGTGCGCAGTTCCTCCACCAATTCCTGCATGTCCCGCTGCAGCCGGCTGCCCCGGCCGGTGGGCAGCCGCAGGGCGCGGGGCCGGTGGGCCTGGTCGAAGTTGTTGACGTAGCACCAGTCGGAAGGGGGAGAGCCCGCGGCCGCCTCTTTTTCCAGAAAGCGGCGCACCAGGGTGTGCTTGCCGATGCCCGGTGGGCCCAGCACGAACAGGTTATAGCCGTCCCGGCGCATGCCCATGCCGAAGCGAACCGCGTCCACGGCCCGCTCTTGGCCGATGACCTCGGTGAGGTCTTCCAGGGTCTCGGTGGTGTCGAAGTCGAGGGTTTGCGGGTCGCAGGCGTGGTACAGCGCCGCCGGGTCGAGGGGGAGGGGATAGTCCATGGTTGGGGTCGCTTGTTGTAGGTCTGTTATGAAAACCGGGTTGTGAGTTGCTGAATCACCGCTGGCAAGTCAGCCTTGTCCGCGGCGGTTACCGCAAGAGCTTGGCCCTGTTCCGCCGGTTGCAGCGGTTCCCGGCGGGCGAGCTGCCGGGCCAGCACTGCCAGGTCGGCTTCGGAAGCGTCGGTTCCGGCGGCATGACGCCGCGCCACTCGCTCCCGCAGCAAGGCCGGATCGGCCGGAAAATCCAATATCAAAAACGGCATTCTCATGTCCTGGGCCAGGGATCGGAACAGTTCCCGCTGCCAGCGGAACAGGCAGGTGGCATCGACGATGGCGGTCCAGCCGGCATCGAGAATAACCCGCGCTTGATCCCGTAGGGTTTGATAGAGCCGGCGGGTGGCCTGCTCCCCATAAATGCCCTGGGCTATTCCCGATCCGGAGCGGGCTTCGGGCCCAAGCCCATGGAGGCGTTTGCGCTCCACGTCGGAGCGCAGCCGGATGCCGTCCAGGGCTTCCAGCAAGACCCCGGTGAAAGTGGTCTTGCCGCATCCGGCGGCGCCGTGGGTGATGATGAGGGCCGGCCGCGGCGATGCGGCGAAATGCTGGGCCAGATCCAGATAAGCGGCGCATTCCTCGGTAATTTTCGGTTGCCGGCCAGTGCCGGGCTGGGCGGCGCGGATGGCGGCCACCTTGGCCCGGACCAGGGCCCGATAGACGCAATAGTAGCGCAATCCCGGCAGCCCGCCGATATCTCCGGAGGCCTCCAGGTAGCCGTTGAGGAAGCGGCGGCCCAGATCGTCCCGGCCGCGATGGGCCAGATCCATGACCAGGAAGGCCACTTCGCTGGCCACGTCGATCCAGCGCAAGGCGTCGCTGAACTCGATGCAGTCGAAGGCCGTCGGCTCTCCTTGATGGAGCACGATGTTGGCTAGATGCAGGTCGCCGTGGCATTCCCTGACCCGGCCTTGTTGCCGGCGCCGTTGGAACAACGGCGTCAGCCGCCGGTGCTGCTCGGCATTCCAGCGCTGCAGCTCCAGGGCCGCTTGCCGCAGCGCCGGGTCTGGCAGTCCGGCCAGCAGCGGGGGGAAGTTTTCCTCGGCGGCTTGCAGCACGGATTCCGGAGTGCCCCAGGCGGCGTTTGGGGCGGCCACCGCGCAGCCGGCGTGAAAGGCGGCGATGCGCCGCGCCAGGGCATCGATGTGCCGCGGCGCCAGTTGTCCTGCCGCCAGCAATTGATCCCATAGCTGGTTCTGGGGGAACTCCCGCATCTTGACCGCGTATTCCAGGGCGGGGCCCGGCCCGTCCAGCAAGGGGGCGTCGGAGGGGCCGGCGATGGGCACCACGCCGCAGTACAGTTCCGCCGCCAGCCGGCGGTTCAGGCGCACTTCTTCGCGGCAATAATGGCGGCGCCGCTCCAGGGTGCTGAAATCGAGAAACCCCAGATTCACGGGCTTCTTGATTTTGTAGGCATAGGTCCCAGTCAGCAGCACGTGGGAGATGTGGGTCTCCAGATGACGAATGTCCGGGGCCGGATGGGGGAAGCCGCCGGGCCGGCAAAGGGCTTGCACCAAGGCTGCTTGATGCTCCAGGGCCGCGGTTTGCCGGGCGGTTTCCGGGGGAGCGGATCTGTGGACCATGGATGCGGCCCGTGGGGCGGGAAAGCTAGGAATGCGCTGAACAAATCAGCATTTTGTTGAAGATGATGCGAGCAGACGCCAGGCCTTCGAATTTGGCTTCGGGATCGACCAGAAATTGCCGATCTGGGTCATGTGTCGCCTGGTTTTCATCCCTTTCCCTGCCCAGTTCCGTCTGTTCCGCTATCTCAGGACGCACCTTGGGCGTTGAGTTCAAAGAGTCGCCGCTTGGCGATCAACAGGTTCGCCAGCCCGAACAGTGTAAAGAGTTGCGCCGTATTTTTAGCCAGCCCACGGTAGCGCACCTTCTTCAACTGGAAGAGGTTCTTGACGATGTGGAACGGGTGTTCAACCTTGGCCCGCACACTGGCTTTGAGCTTCTCGATCTGCTCGTTGAGGCGACCCAGCGGCGTATCGGGCAATGCTTTGCGCTTGCCCGGCCGCAGGGCGACTTCCCACTGGACGTTGGTGTTCAAGTTCTCTTTTCGCTTCTCGACACCCTGGTAGCCCGCATCGCCGAAGGCGATTCTCTCGTCGCCATGCAGCAGCGCATGGGCTTGCGTCACATCGGCCGTGTTGGCTGGTGTCGTTACCAGGGTATGAACCAGGCCAGATTCTGCATCCGCGCCGATATGCGCCTTCATGCCGAAGTGCCACTGGTTGCCCTTCTGGGTCTGATGCATCTCGGGATCGCGCTCGCCTTTCTGGTTCTTGGTCGAGGACGGCGCAGCAATGATTGTCGCATCGACCACCGTGCCTTCCCTGAGCATCAGCCCCTTGGTGGCCAGGTGCTCGTTGATGGCAGCGAAGATACGTTCGGTCAGCTGGTGCTTCTCCAGCAGTCGCCGGAACTTGAGCAGCGTCGTGGCATCCGGTGCCGCCTCTCGACCAAGGTCAATCCTGATAAATCCACGCACCGCCTGGCTATCATAGATGGCGTCTTCCGTTCCTTCGTCGGAGAAGCCGAAGCACTGCTGGGCAACATACATGCGCAGTATGCGTTCCAGACCAATCGGCGGACGGCCCCGGCCTTCGCCCTTGGGGTAGAACGGTTCGATCTCGGCAATCAATGCAGACCACGGCGTCACCGCTTCGATCTCCCTAAGAAACCTGTCGCGCCGCGTCACCTTCTTCTTCGCCGCGTACTCAAGATCAGAAAAGCTCGCTTGCATCGTCCTCTTCCGTCCAACTTTCAAGGCACCAATTCTCGCATATCATCGATCAATCCAATCGCTCGAACTGCAAATAAATCAGCGCGTCCCTAGCGCTCCCAGTGGGCCCGCAACAGGTTGTCGGCGTCATTATAGTGGAACTCCAACTGGCCCTGGTAGGCATGATGCAGGGCGTCGCCGATGCCGCGGGCCAGATGAATACTGGTGGTGGTGATGAGCAAGCCGCCGTCTTCATCCTCGATTTTCATCAGCCGCTCCAGGGGATGCTCGGCCCGTTCCCGGGATTCCAGATGATGCACCAGGCCCAGGATTTCATCCCGGTGGGTGCTCAGGAACGGTCCCGCCAGGGTGACGAAGCCGGCCGGGTATTCGTCCTTGATCCGATGGCAGGCCGGGCAACGTTCCCGGTGGGCCCCGGCCGGGGCCGAGTTCCAGCGCCAGCGGCCCTCGTGGAATAGCGCGCCGCAGTCCGGGCACACCGTGGGCTCCGGTAATTTCCCGCGGGATTTGTAGGCGTCATGGACTTTTTCCTGGATCAAACGGTCGCGGCGTATGGGTTGGAAGCCTGGGAAACGGGATGCCTTGCTCATGATGACTCCTCGATGGATGCGGCGAACAACGCCATCCTAGAGGCTTCGGAGCGCAGGGTTATTGATTTGGGTCAACTCGTAACGGCGGCGGTCCGGAGGCCAGCCGGTGGGCGGCCCGGGTGGTCTCCGGAAGCCGGGTGCGGGTGACGCAGGCCATCACGATGCGAATGGCCGTCGGTAGGCTGATGCGATGGCCGATGGAGACATAGAGGGGCTGAATACCCTTGCGGGTGCGCAGCACCGCGCCGATGACCGATTCCCCCTCCAGCAGCGGACACCATGCCCCCTTGTTTTCCGGAACCGGTCCGTGGCTGCCGATGAGCCGCGACTTGGCGACCCCCACGCTGGGGATGTCCAGCAGCACCCCCAGATGACTGGCGATGCCGAAGCGGCGCGGATGGGCGATGCCTTGGCCGTCGCACAGCAGCAAGTCGGGCATGACCGAGAGGCGTTCCAGGGCTTCCAGAAGGGCGGGGATTTCCCGGAACGAGAGCAGTCCGGGGACGTAGGGAAAGGTGGCGGGGAGTTCGGCCGTGGCCTGTTCCAGCGGGACCAGGTCAGGAAAATTCAGCACCGCCACCGCCGCCCGCATGGTGCCGGCGGCCCGGTTCAATCCGACATCCAGACCCGCCACCCGCGTGACAACGGCAAGCCGATCTGCTGTGATTACGCGATGGCGCAGTCGATTCTGCAGCCGGATTGCTTCCGCCGGGGTGGCAGGCCAGCATCGGGGCAAGGGTGGCGCCATGGTGGGGCGGAGTGCGGTCAGATTGGGAATCCGGCCGCGAGTTCCCCGGAAATTTCCTTCCAGTGCCCCGGCGGCAGGCCGTCCAAGGTCCAAGGGCCCACCGCGTAACGAATGAGGCGTAAAGTGGGATATCCCACGGCGGCGGTCATGCGCCGCACCTGGCGGTTTTTGCCTTCCCGCAGCACGATGCGCAGCCAGGCGGTGGGGATATGCTTTCTGAATCGGATGGGGGGCGTGCGCGGCCAGAGTCCGTCGGGTTCCGCCATGAGGTCGGCTTCGGCGGGGCGGGTGACGCCGTCCTTGAGCCGCACTCCGCGGCGCAGCCGGGCCAGAGCCGACGCATCGGGCGCGCCCTCCACCTGCGCCCAGTAGACTTTGGCCACGCGATGGGTGGGGTGAGTGAGGCGGGCCAGCAACAGGGCGTCGTCGGACAGCACCAGTAAGCCTTCGCTGTCCTTGTCCAGTCGGCCGGCCGAGTAGACATCGGCCAAGGGGATGTAGTCCTTCAGGGTGGGTTGGTCGCCGGATTCGCGGAATTGCGTAACGACCCCGTAGGGTTTGTTGAACAGGACGATCCGCGTTTCTCCATGGTCCATGGCGGTAGTATAATCCCCGCATTCTCCTGCATCCCATGGAAGGCGGTTCAGTCTTGCTAGGGAGGGGCAGGTTGGCTTCGTTCCAAATAGGGAGGCAAGATGGCGCAGCATATCCAAGTACCGGCGGAAGGGCAGAAGATCCGCGTTCGCCCGGATTATTCCCTCGAAGTTCCCGAGCATCCTATCATCCCCTTCATCGAGGGGGATGGGACGGGGGTGGATATCACCCCGGTGATGATCAAGGTGGTGGATGCCGCGGTTCGCAAGGCTTACAGCGGCAAGAAGAAAATTGCCTGGATGGAGGTGTACGCCGGCGAGAAAGCCGTCCGGGTTTATGGCAGCGACACATGGTTGCCGGAAGAGACCCTGGAGGTAGTCAAGGAGTACACCGTATCCATCAAGGGCCCTCTCACCACTCCGGTGGGCGGCGGCATCCGCTCCATCAACGTGGCGCTGCGGCAAATGCTGGATTTATATGTTTGCTTGCGGCCGGTGCGCTATTTCAAGGGAGTGCCGAGCCCCGTGAAAGCACCGGAGAAGGTGGACATGGTGATCTTCCGGGAGAACTCCGAGGACATCTATGCCGGCATCGAATGGGAAGCCGAATCCCCGGAGGCGAAGAAGGTGATCCGTTTCTTGCGGGAGGAAATGAAGGTGACCAAGATCCGCTTTCCCGAAACCTCGGGCATCGGCATCAAGCCGGTTTCCAGGGAAGGCACCGAACGGCTGATCCGCCGGGCGATTCGCTATGCCATCGACCAAGGCCGCAAGAGCGTCACCTTCGTGCATAAGGGCAATATCATGAAGTACACGGAGGGGGCCTTCGAAAAGTGGGGCTATGCCTTGGCCGAGCGGGAATTCGGCGCCAAGCTTTTGGACGGCGGACCTTGGATGCGGTTGCCCGGAGGGATCGTCATCAAGGACGTCATCGCCGACGCTTTTCTACAGCAGATCCTGTTGCGTCCGGACGAATACGACGTGATCGCCACCTTGAATCTGAACGGCGATTACATTTCCGATGCCCTGGCGGCGGAAGTGGGGGGAATCGGCATTGCCCCGGGAGCCAACCTGAGCGATACCGTGGCCATGTTCGAGGCGACCCACGGCACGGCCCCCAAATACGCCGGGAAAGATTATGTGAACCCCGGTTCGATCATTCTCTCGGCGGAGATGATGCTGCGTCACCTCGGCTGGGGAGAGGCGGCCGATCTCATTATTCGCGGCATAGAAGCGGCCATCGGCGACAAGATCGTCACCTATGACTTCGCCCGGCAAATGTCCGGAGCGACGCAAGTGCCCTGCTCCGCTTTCGGCCAGGCGGTGATAGAGCGGATGTGATCAGCAACAAAAAAGCACCGGGGCCTGGCTCCGGTACTTCCTTGCGGCGAGCCGCCAAAGGCGGCGACTCGCAGGAGTCTAGCCTTGGGCCTGGATGTTGGAGGCTTGCTTTCCCTTCGGGCCTTGCGTGACCTCGAAGGAAACCTTTTGGCCTTCTTTTAATGTCTTGAATCCGCCCATGTTGATGGCGGAAAAGTGCGCGAACAAATCCTCGCTACCGTCGTCGGGGGTGATGAATCCGAAGCCCTTCGCATCGTTGAACCATTTAACTGTCCCGGTTGCCATATTCCTGAACTTCCTTCCTGGTTTGTGATTGAACTCGTAGTCGGGGAATCCCCTGACTACCGGCTGCGCCTGGCAAAATCGGAAGCTTTGGAGTCACGCTCATCCGCACAGGAACAACCACGGGCTTTTTAGGGTATTTGGGAAGGAAAGTCAAGGGTAGCGGGTGCGGTTTTCCGGGCTTGCAAATTTCCGCCCAACCCTCACAATAAAGCCTATCTCGAGTTGGACAGGACTTATGGCAACCCGACACCAAGGCGGGACGGTGCTGGAAGCCGCGAAAAGCAAGCTGAGGCCGCCCCCGCTCTATAAAGTACTGTTGCTGAATGACGATTACACACCGATGGATTTCGTGGTAATGGTGCTACAGTCCATTTTCGGGATGGACCGGGAGCGGGCTGTCCAGATCATGCTTGCCGTTCATCGGGAGGGGCGAGGCGTGTGCGGGGTCTACCCCAAGGATATCGCCACCAGCAAGGTCGAGCAGGCGGTGGCCTACGCGAGACAACACCAGCATCCGCTCCAATGCGTGATGGAGGAGACCTGATGATTGCCCAGGAGTTGGAAGTCAGCTTGCATATGGCCTTCATGGAGGCCCGCCAGAAGCGCCACGAATTCGTCACGGTGGAACATTTGCTGCTGGCGATGCTGGACAATCCTTCCGCTTCCGAGGTGTTGCGGGCTTGCGCCGCGGACATCGAGGACTTGCGCAAGGATCTGGGCGAATTCATTGCCGAGCATACCCCCAAGGTGGCCGGGGAGCATGTCGATACCCAGCCCACTTTGGGGTTTCAGCGGGTCATCCAGCGAGCCATCCTGCATGTTCAATCCTCCGGCAAAAAAGAAGTCACGGGGGCCAACGTTATCGTGGCTATTTTCGGCGAGAAGGATTCCCACGCCGTTTATTTCCTGCACCAAAAGGGCGTGACGCGGCTCGACGTGGTGAACTATATCTCCCACGGCATCAGCAAGGTGCCCCAATCCGCCCCCTCCAAAACCGAGGGCGAAGGGGAGGGGGAGCCGGAGCAACCCGCGGGCGGAGCCTTGGAGGCCTATACCCAGAACCTCAATGCCCTGGCCTTGAGCGGCAAGATCGATCCTTTGATCGGCCGAGGCCATGAGTTGACCCGTGTGATCCAGATACTCTGCCGCCGCCGCAAGAACAACCCGCTGCTGGTGGGGGAAGCCGGGGTGGGCAAGACCGCCATCGCCGAAGGCTTGGCCCGCCACATCATCGAGGGCCAGGTACCGGAAATCCTGAGCCGCTGCCAGGTCTACGCCCTGGACATGGGCGCCTTGCTGGCGGGAACCAAATACCGGGGGGATTTCGAGCAGCGCCTTAAGGGGGTACTCAAGCAGTTGGTGGACAATCCCAAGGCGATTCTCTTCATCGACGAAATTCATACCGTGATCGGCGCCGGGGCCGCTTCCGGCGGCACCCTGGATGCTTCCAATCTGCTCAAGCCGGTGCTGGCCAGCGGCCGTCTCAAGTGCATCGGCGCGACGACTTACAAGGAATACCGGGGGGTCTTCGAAAAAGATCACGCCTTGGCGCGGCGTTTCCAAAAGATCGACGTGAACGAGCCTTCCGTGGATGAAACCGTGGCCATCTTGCGGGGGCTCAAGAGCCGTTTCGAGGCCCACCATGGCGTGCGCTACACCCCAGCGGCGCTGTCTTCGGCAGCCAGTCTGTCGGCCCGCTTCATCAGCGACCGGCATCTGCCGGACAAGGCCATCGACGTCATCGACGAAGCCGGCGCCGCCCAGCGCATTCAGCCCAAATCCAAGCAGCGCAAAGTGATCGGCAAAAAGGAAATCGAGGAGATCGTCGCCCACATCGCCCGGGTGCCGGCCCAGAGCGTCTCCTCCGACGACCGCAACGCCCTCAAGAACCTGGATCGGGATCTCAGGGCGGTGGTGTTCGGCCAGGATCGCGCCATCCAAGCCCTGACCGCCGCGATCAAGATGGCTCGCAGCGGCCTGGGCGATCCCCTGAAGCCCATCGGTTCCTTTTTGTTTTCCGGCCCCACCGGGGTGGGCAAGACCGAGGTCGCCCGGCAGTTGGCCTATATCCTCGGAGTGGAATTGATCCGCTTCGACATGTCGGAATACATGGAACGCCATGCCGTGTCCCGCCTGATCGGGGCCCCGCCGGGATATGTCGGTTTCGAGCAAGGCGGGCTGTTGACCGAGGCCATCACCAAGCATCCTTACGCGGTGCTGCTGCTGGATGAAATCGAAAAAGCCCATCCCGACGTCTACAATATTCTGCTCCAGGTGATGGACCACGGGACCTTGACGGACAACAACGGCCGCAAGGCGGATTTCCGCAATGTCGTTATCGTCATGACCACCAATGCGGGGGCCGAGACCTTGTCCCGGCCCGGTATGGGATTCACCTCCGACAAGCAAGCCGGGGACGAGATGGCGGACATCAAACGCCTGTTCACGCCGGAGTTCCGCAACCGGCTGGACGCCGTCATTTCCT
>JAHFQX010000021.1 GCA_023259135.1 Betaproteobacteria bacterium
AGCCATGACTGGAACATCAGCCTGTTCCACTACCGCAACCACGGCGCCGACTACGGCCGGGTGCTGGTGGGCATGCAAGTCCCCGCCGAGGACAAAGCCGAGTTTCAAGCCTTCCTAAAACACCTGGACTATCGCTACTGGGACGAGACCCGCAACCCGGCCTACCGGTTGTTTCTGGGTTGAAGGAGGAAGCCGCGCCGCCGCATCGCGGCTCGGGCTACCCCAGGGTGCTCCGGAAGAACGCCAGGGTCAGCGCCCACGATTGAGCCGCCGCATCGGGATGATAAACCGGCCGGTCGTCGCAAAAGAAACCGTGGTCGGCGTGGGCGAACTCCACATTGACGAAAGGCTTGCCGGCCTGGGTCAGCGCATCCGCCACGGCGCGATGATGTTCGGGAAGAATGTATTTGTCCAAGCCGCCCCAGTACAGCAGCATCGGGCCGTGCAGCGCTCCGGCCCGGCCCAGCAAGCCGGGAGCGATGCCGCCGCCGTAGTAGGACACCGCGGCTTGCAGCGGCAGCGTGGCGTTGGCCAGGAACGCGGCCCGGCCGCCCATGCAATAGCCGATACCGCCGATTTTGCCGGCTTGAACGTCGGGCTGATTTTTCAGCCAATCGTGGGCCGCCTTGAGGTCTTGCTCCATGCCGGTTTCGGTCATGGCCTGCATTTCCGCCAGCGCTTTATCGAGGGCGCCGTAGGGGCACTCGAAGCCCGGCGCGGTGCGGTGGAACATCTCGGGGCTGATGGCCACATAGCCTTGCCGGGCGAAGCGCTCGGTCACGTCGCGGATGTGGGCGTTGACGCCGAAGGCTTCCTGGATCACCAGCAATCCCGGGCGCTTTTGCCCGCCGCGGGGCCGGGCCACATAGGCAGCCATCGCCGTGCCGTCGGCGACGGAGAGGGTGACTTTCTCGGTGACGATGTCGGTCATGGTGTTTCCTCCTTGGGTTGGATTCGACGAGGCCGCGGTTACGGCTTGGCCCGCAGATACTGGGGCGGCCAGGAAATATCGGCCCCCAGTTCGCGGGCGGCGAAAAGCGGCCAATAGGGATTGCGCAGCAGTTCCCGCCCCAGGAATACCGCGTCCGCCTGGCCGTCGGCGATGATGCGCTCCGCCTGGGGGGCGGTGGTGATGAGGCCCACCGCGCCGGTGGGCAATTGGGCTTCGCGGCGAATGGTTTGCGCGAAGGGCGCCTGGTAGCCGGGAGCCACGGGCACCGGGGCCTGGGCCGCCAAACCACCGCTGGAGCAATCGATAAGGTCTACTCCCAGGGCCTTGAGCTTGCGGCATAGGCCTACCGATTGGGCCAGGTCCCAGCCGCCCTCGACCCAATCGGTGGCGGAGATCCGCACGAACAAGGGCCGGTGCGCGGGCCATTCGGCCCGCACCGCCGCCGCCACCGCCAAGGGAAAGCGCATGCGATTGTCTTCCGAGCCGCCGTAGCGATCGGCGCGCCGGTTGCTCAGCGGCGAGAGAAATTCATGGAGCAGGTAGCCGTGGGCCATGTGGATTTCCAGCACCTCAAAGCCGGCTTTGTCGGCACGCTGGGCGGCTTCGGCAAAGCGGACCCGAATCCGCTCGAGGTCGGCCTCCCCCAATTCCGCCGGCACGCTATAGCCGGCATCGAAGGCCAGCGGACTGGGGGCCACCGGAAGCCAGCCGCCGCCATCCGGGGGCAGGGGCTTGCCGCTCCGCCACGGCAGGTCGGTGGAGGCCTTGCGTCCGGCGTGGGCAATCTGGATGGCCGGCATGGCGCCTTGTTCCCGGATGAAGCGAGCGATCCGGGCCAACGCCTGGCCCTGCTCGTCGGACCAAATGCCCAGGTCGGCCGGAGAAATCCGCCCTTCGGGGGACACGGCACTGGCTTCCACCATCACCAAGGCCGCGCCCCCCGCCGCCCGAGCCCCCAGGTGGGCCAGGTGCCAGTCGGTGGCGACCCCTCCCGCAGCCGAGTATTGGCACATGGGAGCCATGAATACCCGGTTCTTGAATAGGGTGTCCCGTAAAGAGAAGGGGGAGAAAAGTCGGCTCACGGCAGCACCATCGGGTTGAAAACGTTATAAAGATGTCGGACCTATTTCGACCGAGGTTCCCTAGAGCGATACGCCCAGATTAAAAGCGTAGCGCCCGCCGCCAGCATAGGCAAGCTGAGCCACTGCCCCATGGTCCAGCCCATGACCAGAAAGCCCAGGAAAGCATCGGGCTCCCGGGCAAACTCGACGACGAAACGGAAAGTCCCATAGCCCGCCAGGAACATTCCGGAAACCGCGCCCATGGGGCGCGGGCGACGGGAGAACAGCCACAGCAAGACAAATAGCGCCAACCCTTCCAGAGCGAATTCGTAAAGCTGGGAAGGGTGCCGCGGCAAAGCATCCACTTGGGGGAACACCATGCCCCACGGCCCATCGGTGGGACGCCCCCACAACTCGCCGTTGATGAAGTTGCCCAGCCGGCCGGCGGCCAGCCCCAACGGCGTCAACGGCGCCACGAAATCGGCCACTTCCAGAAAGGGCCGGGAACGGCGGCGGGCGAACAACAGCATGGCGACGATTACCCCCAGCAGTCCGCCGTGGAAAGACATCCCGCCCTGCCAGACGAAAAAAATCCGCAACGGATGTTCCAGGTATTCAGCCAACTGGTAAAAAACCCCATATCCCAAACGCCCCCCCAGCACCACCCCCAGCACCCCGAAGAACAACAGGTCGTCCAAATCCTTGACGCTCCAGCCGCTGCCCCCGGCGCGGATGCGCCAGCGGCCGAGCCCCAGGAACAAGGCGAAGCCCGCCAAGTACATGAGCCCATACCAGCGCACGGCCAACGGCCCGAGTTGCAGGGCGACGGGATCGAATTGGGGATGAAGCAGCATGGCGAGAAACCGTTTTGGCGCTAAAATAGCGAGCCTATTATACCCATCCCTCTTCAGTCCTCTCGCCAAAGGAGTTCCCATGCCGGACAACCGCCGCAGCCAAACCATTACCCAGGGCATTCAGCGCGCCCCCAACCGGGCCATGCTGCGGGCCGTCGGCTTCCAGGACCGCGACTTCCAGAAACCCATCGTCGGCATCGCCAACGGCTACAGCACCATCACGCCTTGCAACGTCGGCCTGGGCGACCTCACCCGCCGGGGCGAATTGGCGCTGCGCGAAGCCGGGGCCATGCCCCAGATCTTCGGCACCATCACCATTTCCGACGGCATCTCCATGGGCACCGAGGGCATGAAATATTCCCTGGTGTCCCGGGAAGTCATCGCCGATTCCATCGAGACCGTGGCCAACGGCCAATGCATGGACGGCGTATTGGTGATCGGCGGCTGCGACAAGAACATGCCGGGGGGCATGATGGCCATCGCCCGCATGAACATTCCGGCGGTCTATGTCTACGGCGGCACCATCAAACCCGGCCACTACCACGGTAAGGACCTCACCATCGTCAGCGTGTTCGAGGCGGTGGGAGAGTACACCGCCCATCGCATCGACGAGCAGCAACTGGCCGGCGTGGAAAAGCACGCCTGTCCCGGCGCCGGCTCGTGCGGCGGCATGTACACCGCCAATACCATGTCGTCGGCCTTCGAGGCGATGGGCATGAGTCTCATGTATTCCTCCACCATGGCGGCGGAGGACGCCGAAAAAACCGACAGCGCCGCCAAGTCGGCGGAAGTGCTGGTGAACGCCATCCGCAAGCAAATCCTGCCACGCCAGATCATCACCCGCCCATCCATCGAGAACGCGCTGTCGGTGGTGATGGCGGTGGGGGGCTCCACCAACGCGGTGCTGCATTTCCTGGCCATCGCCCACGCCGCCGGGGTGCCGCTGAGCATCGACGATTTCGAGGCCATCCGCGCCAGGGTGCCGGTGTTGTGCGACCTCAAGCCTTCCGGACGCTTCGTCGCCACCGAGCTGCATCAGGCCGGCGGCATTCCCCAGGTGATGAAAATGCTGCTGGCCCACGGGCTGCTGCACGGCGATTGCCTCACCGTCACCGGCCAGACCGTGACCGAGCTGCTCAAGGACATCCCCCCGGAGCCGGCCCAAAACCAGGAAGTGATTCGACCGTGGAGCGATCCCATCTACCCCCAGGGGCACTTGGCGGTCCTCAAAGGCAACCTGGCCCCCGAGGGCGGCGTGGCCAAAATTACCGGCGTCAAAAAGGCCCAGATCACCGGTCCGGCCCGGGTGTTCGATTCCGAGGAGGCTTGCATGGAGGCCATCCTCGCCCGCCGCATCCAGGCCGGCGACGTGGTGGTGATTCGTTACGAAGGTCCCAAGGGCGGACCGGGGATGCGAGAAATGCTGAGCCCCACTTCCGCCCTCATCGGCGAAGGTCTGGGAGACTCGGTGGGCCTCATCACCGACGGCCGCTTTTCCGGCGGCACCTACGGCATGGTGGTGGGCCACGTGGCTCCCGAAGCGGCCGTTGGCGGGACCATCGCCCTGGTGCAAGAGGGCGACGCCATCACCATCGACGCCGAACGCCGCCTATTGCAATTGAATGTCCCCGACCAGGAATTGGCCCGCCGCCGCGCCGCTTGGCAACCCCCCCAGCCGCGTTACACCATGGGAGTGCTGGCTAAGTACGCCAAGCTGGTGTCCAGCGCCGCCAAGGGGGCGGTGACCGACTGACGCCCTTCAAAAAAACAAACAGGGCGGCTTGCCGGCCGCCCTGTTTGTTTTTCCCGCGCCGCAATTTAGCCGCGGGGTTTGCGTAGCCTCTGAATTGCCGCCAACTGGGCCATAGCTTCGGCCAACTCGGCTTGGGCCCGGGCGAAATCGATGGCCGAGGTGCGGTTCTTCATCGCTTCCTCGGCGTGCTGCTTGGCTTCCTGGGCCTTGGCTTCATCCAGGTCATGGGCCCGCACCGCGGTGTCGGCCAGCACCGTGACCAGCCCCGGCTGGACTTCCAGCATGCCGCCGTTGACGTAGATCAGTTCCATCTCTTCCTGCAGCGGCAGCTTGAGCCGCACCGTTCCCGGCCTGATGCGGGTAAGCAGCGGCGCGTGGCGGGGATAAATCCCCAACTCGCCGGCTTCTCCCGGCAGCACCACGAATTCCGCCGGCCCGGAAAACAGTTGCCGTTCGGCGCTGACCACGTCTACATGCACGGTGACCCCCATGGAATCCGTCCCTTCGCGTTACTGGATGGTTTTGGCTTTTTCCACGGCTTCTTCGATGCCGCCCACCATGTAGAAAGCCTGCTCGGGCAGGTGATCGTATTCGCCGTCAACGATGCCCTTGAAGCCGCGGATGGTTTCCTTGAGGGGCACATACTTGCCGGGGGCGCCGGTGAACACTTCGGCCACGTGGAAAGGCTGGGACAGAAAGCGCTGGATTTTCCGGGCGCGGGACACAGCCAGCTTGTCTTCGGGTGAGAGTTCGTCCATGCCGAGAATGGCGATGATGTCGCGCAGTTCCTTGTAGCGCTGCAACGTGGCTTGGACGCGGCGAGCCACGGTGTAGTGCTCTTCCCCGACGACCAGCGGGTCCAATTGCCGGGAAGTGGAGTCCAGCGGATCCACCGCCGGATAAATCCCCAGGGCGGCGATGTCTCGGGACAGCACCACCGTGGAATCCAGGTGCAGAAAGGTCGTGGCCGGCGACGGATCAGTCAGGTCGTCGGCGGGAACGTACACGGCTTGAATGGAGGTGATGGAACCCACCTTGGTGGAGGTGATGCGTTCCTGCAGGCGGCCCATTTCTTCCGCCAGGGTCGGCTGATAGCCTACCGCGGAGGGCATCCGCCCCAGCAGCGCGGAGACTTCGGTGCCGGCCAAAGTGTAGCGATAAATGTTGTCCACGAAGAACAGAATGTCCCGGCCCTCGTCGCGGAAACGCTCGGCCATGGTCAGGCCGGTCAGAGCGACCCGCAGGCGGTTGCCCGGCGGCTCGTTCATCTGGCCGAACACCATCGCCACCTTGGATTGGCTGAGATCTTCCTGCACGATCACCTTGGCATCCGACATTTCATGATAGAAATCGTTGCCCTCCCGGGTGCGCTCGCCCACGCCGGCGAATACCGAGAGGCCCGAATGTTCCTTGGCGATATTATTGATGAGTTCCAGCATGTTCACCGTCTTGCCCACCCCGGCGCCGCCGAACAGGCCCACCTTGCCGCCCTTGGCGAAGGGGCAAATCAAGTCGATCACCTTGATGCCGGTTTCCAGCAGCTCGGTGGCAGGGGACAGCTCGTCGAATTTAGGCGCTTTTTGGTGGATCGGCCGGCGCTCGTCGGACTGAACCGGCCCCCGCTCGTCGATGGGACGGCCCAGCACATCCATCACCCGGCCCAGCACGCCCGGCCCGACCGGCACGGCAATGGCCGAGCCGGTATTTTTCACCCGCATGCCGCGCCGCAGGCCATCGGAGGAACCGAGGGCGATGGTGCGGACCACGCCGTCACCCAACTGCTGCTGCACTTCGAAGGTCAGGCCGGGCTCGGTGAACTCGGTCTGCTCGTCAAGAACGAGGGCCGCGTAAACCTTCGGCATTTCCTGGCGGGGAAACGCGATATCCACCACCGCGCCGATGCATTGGACGATATTTCCTTGGCTCATGTTTGTTCCTCGATACAATGCGACAAATTCATTGGGCTGGGGGCTTACCCGGCAATAGCGGCGGCGCCGCCGACGATCTCCGAGATTTCCTTGGTAATGGCGGCCTGCCGGGCCTTGTTGTAGACCAACTGCAATTCCTTGATGACATCGCCGGCGTTATCCGTGGCGGCTTTCATCGCTACCATCCTAGCGCTCTGCTCCGAAGCCATGTTCTCGGCCACGGCCTGGTAGATCAGGGCTTCCACGTAGCGCACCAGCAGATCGTCGATCACCGTCTTGGCGTCGGGCTCGTACAGATAATCCCAGGAACCCTCCGGGGCGCCGATCCGCTCGCCGCTGAGGGGCAACAACGGCTCTATCACCGGCTCCTGCTTCATGGTATTGATGAAGCGGGTATAGCCCAGATAAACCGCGTCCAGCTCCCCGTTCTGAAAAGCGTCGATCATGACCTTCATGGGGCCGATCAGCTTTTCTAGATGGGGAGCGTCGCCGACCTGCACTAGCTGGGAGACGATCCTAGCGTTCATGCGCTGCATGAATCCCAAGCCCTTGTTGCCGATATTGGCGAGGCGAATATCGGCGGCGCCGTCCTTCTCCCATTGGCGCATCGCGCTGACAGCTAGCCGCAGCACATTGGTATTGAGCCCGCCGCAAAGACCCTTGTCCGTGGTCACCAGAATAAGGCCGACCCGCCTGAAAGCACCTTCATTCCCACCGGCTTTGCCGAGAAAAGGATGGCGATAATCGGTGACGCTAGCCTGGGAAAGATTGGCCACCAAACGACGGATCTTCTCCGCGTAGGGCCGGGCGGCCCGCATGCGCTCCTGCGCCCTGCGCATCTTGGATGCGGCCACCATCTCCATGGCCTTGGTGATCTTCTTGGTGTTCTGGACACTCTTGATCTTGGTCCGGATCTCTTTTCCGACCGACATGCCCCGTCTCCTGTGCGCTGGCGGCTAAATCCAGGCCGCTTTGAACTCTTCGATAGCCGCCCGAAGCTGCGCCTCGGCATCCTTGTCCAGATCCTTGGTGGTTTCGATCTTGTCCATCACGACGGCATGCTTCTGCCTCATGAATTGATGCAGCGCCGCCTCGAAAGCCAGAAGACGCGCCACATCCACGTCGTCCATGAAGCCCTCGTTGGACGCATAGAGGGAAACCGCCATTTCGGCCACGGACAAAGGGGCGTATTGGGCCTGCTTCATCAATTCGGTGACGCGGCGGCCCCGCTCCAGCTGTTTACGGGTTGCCTCGTCCAGGTCGGAGGCGAACTGGGCGAATGCCGCCAATTCCCGATACTGAGCCAAGGCCAGACGCACCCCGCCGCCTAGCTTCTTGATGACTTTGGTCTGGGCCGCGCCCCCCACACGGGATACTGAGATCCCAGCGTTGATGGCGGGGCGAATGCCGGCATTGAACAAATCGGTTTCCAAAAAGATCTGGCCGTCGGTAATGGAGATCACGTTGGTCGGCACGAAGGCGGACACGTCGCCGGCTTGGGTTTCAATCACCGGCAGGGCGGTGAGAGAGCCGGTCTTGCCCTTGACCGCGCCGTTGGTGAAGCGCTCGACGTATTCCTCGTTGACCCGCGCGGCGCGCTCTAGCAATCGGGAGTGCAGATAAAACACGTCGCCGGGATAAGCCTCCCGGCCGGGAGGCCGGCGCAGCAGCAGGGAAATCTGCCGATAGGCCCACGCTTGCTTGGTCAAATCGTCGTAAATGATCAGGGCATCCTGGCCGCGGTCACGGAAATATTCTCCCATGGTGCACCCAGAGTAGGGAGCGATGAACTGCATCGCCGCGGACTCGGAGGCGGAAGCGGCCACCACGATGGTGTATTGCATCGCGCCATGCTCCTCCAGCTTGCGCACCACGTTGGCGATGGTGGAAGCCTTCTGGCCGATGGCCACATAGACGCAGAATAGATCCTGGCCCTTCTGATTGATGATGGTGTCCACCGCCACGGCCGTCTTGCCGGTCTGACGATCGCCGATGATCAGCTCCCGCTGGCCGCGACCGATCGGCACCATGGAGTCGATGGACTTCAGCCCGGTTTGCACCGGCTGGGACACGGACTTGCGCCAGATCACCCCTGGAGCAATTTTTTCGATGGGGGAGCTTTCCTTCGCCCCGACAGCCCCCTTGCCGTCGATAGGCTGGCCCAAGGCATCGACCACCCGGCCAAGCAGCTCCGTGCCCACCGGCACTTCCAAAATGCGCCCGGTGCACTTGACGGTATCCCCCTCGGTAATATGCTCGTAATCCCCTAGCACCACACTGCCCACGGAGTCTTGCTCCAGGTTGAGGGCCAAGCCAAAAGTGTTGCCGGGAAATTCCAGCATTTCTCCTTGCATGACGTCGGCCAAGCCGTGAACACGGCAAATCCCGTCCGTGACCGAGACGATCGTTCCTTGGGTGCGCAATTCCGCCCCTGTTTGCAGGTTCTGGATTTTGTTCTTGATAAGCTCGCTGATTTCCGACGGATTCAACCGCATGAGTTTCTCCTAATTCTTGAGGGCCACAGCCATGGCTTCCAGCCGGCCGCGCACCGAGGCATCCAGGACTTTGTCGCCGACCGTCACGCGCACCCCGCCGATCAGCTCGGGATCTACCACCAGGCGGGGCTCCAGCCGGGTTCCGAAACGGCTCGACAACCGCTCGAGCAAAGCCCGAAGCTGGTCGTCGCTCATGGGGAAAGCGCTGGCGATCTGGGCGGGCCGCACTCCTTCCTCGGCGTGTTTCATTTCTTCGTAAAGTTCGCGGATCTGGGGCAGCGAGCCGAGTCGCTCGTTGCGGGCCAAGGTAACGATCAGGTTGGCCTGTTCCGAGCCGCCTTGCGCCCGGCAGGCCCCGATCACCACGTCGGCCAAGCCATCCGGCAGCACCCGAGGGTCGCCGAGCAGGGCCCGCACCTCGGGGAGGTCGATCACCGCGCTCATGTCGGCTAGGCGCTCACTCCATTGGGTCAGCGCCCCTTGCTCCTTGGCCAAGCGAAACACCGCTTCGGCATAGGGTCGGGCAATGGTGACCGCTTCCGCCATGGCGCTCAGAGCTCCCTCCCGATGTCGGCAAGCAGGCTGGCGTGGGCCTTGGCATCCACTTCCCGGCGCAGAATCTTTTCGGCGCCGGCCACCGCCAGATCAGCCACGCGCTGTCGCAGCGCCTCCCGCACCTTCACGGCCTCTTGCTCAATCTCCGCCTTGGCGGCGACCAGTTGCCGCTCTCCCTCGGCCTGGGCCGCTTGCTTGGCCTCTTCCACCAGTTGCTGCCCGCGCTTCTCGGCCTGGGCCACGATATCGGCGGCTTTCTCCTTGGCCTCGCGAATCGCATCGGCCGCGCGCTTGGCGGCCAATTCCAGATCGTGTTTGCCACGATCGGCGGAGGCCAGCCCGTCGGCGATGGTTTGGCGGCGTTCTTCAATCGCCGCCAACAACGGGGGCCAGACAAACTTTACCGTGAACCAGATCAGCACGGCGAAAGTGATGGCTTGGCCCAATAGGGTCGCGTTGATATTCATTGCGTTAACCCATCCGGGTGGCGATTACTTGATCACCGCAAGCAGCGGATTGGCGAAGGCAAAGAACATCGCGATCGCCACGCCGATCAGGAAGGCCGCGTCGATCAGGCCGGCCAGCAGGAACATTCGGCCCTGCAACTGAGGAATCAGCTCAGGCTGCCGGGCTGCGGCCTCAAGAAATTTGCTGCCCATGATGCCGATCCCCAGACACGCGCCGATAGCGCCCAGCCCGATGATGATGCCGATGGCCAAGGCGGTCATGCCCTGAACGTTTGCCAGAAATTGCTGAAGCATGGCTACTTTCCTTTCGTTGGTTTAATGGGGAGGAAAACTTAAGTCGGTGCGCGGCGATCAGTGACTTTCATGGGCCATGGACAGATAGACCACCGTCAACACCATAAAAATGAACGCCTGCAATCCGATGATCAGGATATGGAAAATGGCCCACGGGGCGCCCAGCAGCCACTGCACCCAGAACGGCAGCAAGGCGATCAGCATGAACACCAGCTCCCCCGCGTACATGTTGCCGAAAAGCCGCATAGCCAGGGAAATCGGCTTGGCCAGAAGCTCGATGAGATTGAGCAGCAGATTAAACAGCCACAAAACCGGGTGCGCGCCGAAGGGGGTGGTGAGCAATTCATGGGTGAACCCGCCGAATCCCTTTACCTTGAAGCTGTAGAAAATAACCAGGCAGAGAACCGAAAGAGACATGGCGAAGGTGGTATTGAGGTCCGCGGTCGGCACCGCGCGAAAGTACTCCGCCCCGAACCAGGATAGCACTTTGGGCAGCAAATCCAGGGGCAGCAAATCCATGGCGTTCATCAGGAACACCCACAGGAAGATGGTCAGAGCCAGCGGCGCGATGACTTTGCGGTCGCCGTGAAAGGTATCCTTCACCTGACCGTCGACGAATTCCAGAACCAATTCGCAAAACGCCTGCAAACGCCCCGGCACACCCACGGTGGCCCGGGCCGCCACTATGCGGAACAGGCCGATTACCACCAGCCCCAGCACAAAAGACACGATCAGCGAATCCAGATGAAAAACCCAGAACCCCCCGTCGCCGACGGAAACCGAAAGATTAGTCAGGTGGTGAGTGATGTACTCGGTCGCGTTAGCCGGTTCGTGGTGCGCAGCGCTCATGACTATACGTTTCGTTTATTCGTGATCAATTCCGCCCCAGCAGGGCAAACCAACTCGACAACACCCCCAGCCCCAGACCCGTCATCAGCGCCACGACGGAAGAGACCTCCAGTCCCACAAACACCCCATACAGCGCGGCGACGAAGGTCAACACTTTAGCCAGCTCCGCCAACGCCAGGGCAAACAACACCCGCTTGGGTCGACCCGAACAAATCAGGGCCGACACCCCCAGGTGGACAACGGAACTCAGGAATACTACTGCGGAGCCCGCCAGAGAAGAGAACGCGGCGGCCCCTCCTCCCATCGCGCCCCCCAGCACCGCGGCCAGCGTCGCTGCTGCTGCCTGGGCCCGGAAAATCCGGCCGGCCGCCCAAGTTAGCGGCGCCAACCGGGCAGCAAAGCGCATAAACCGCAAAAGTATCCCATACCTTGAGCGTTTCGGTCAACGAAGCCTTTAGAACGCTTACAGTCGCTTGAGCAAGCTATCCAAGTGGTCCAGGTTGGTAAACCGGATCAGGATACGGCCCCCGCCCTTCTTGCCTGCCTCGATACGCACCGACGCCCCCAATCGTTGCGATATTTCTTCTTGCAAGCGAGCCACATCGGGATCCTTGCGGCGCGGCGCGGTCTTGGCTTTCGCCAGCCCGGCCGGATACGCGGCCCGTTGCTCGGCTTCCCGCACCGACCAACCGTGGGCAACGATTTGTTCCGCCAGGGCGATTTGCTGCGGCTCTTTTAAGCTCAACAACGCCCGCCCATGACCCATATCCAGGTGGCCCTGGGCCAGCAAATCGCGAACCGGGGCGGCTAGTTGCAATAACCGCAGCAAATTGGTCACCGCGCTGCGCGAGCGGCCAACGGCTTGTGCGGCCTGCGCATGGGTCAGACCGAATTCTTCGATAAGTCGCTGCAATCCGGCGGCCTCTTCCAGCGGCCCCAGATTTTCTCGCTGGATATTCTCGATGAGGGCCATGGCCAGCGCCGCCTCGTCGGACACCTCCCGAACCAAGGCGGGAATTTCCTTCAGTCCCGCCGCCTGGGCGGCTCGCCAACGGCGTTCGCCGGCGATGATTTCATGGCGCCCGCCGGCCACGGGCCGCACCAAAACCGGCTGCATGACCCCTTGAGTGCGAATCGATTCGGCCAGCGCCGCGAGCCCGGCCTCGTCGAACCGTGTGCGCGGCTGGTAGCGCCCCGGTTTCAAGGCCACGACGGGGAGATTCTTGAGGACTTCTCTAGGGGCATCATCCCCTGACAGCAGGGCGTCCAGGCCCCGTCCCAGGCCTTTGAGTCTAGCCAATGGTCGTCTCCCGAACCGGTCTATTGAGCATCTCCCCGGCCAATGCCAGGTAGGCCTTGGCTCCCTTGGACTGGCGGTCCAGTTGCAGCGCCGGCAAGCCATGACTGGGCGCTTCCGCCAAGCGGATATTCCTGGGAATGACGGTGCGGTATACCTTGTCGCCGAAATGCTGCACCAACTGGGCGGAAACCTGTTGGGCCAGGATGCTACGGGGATCGTACATGGTGCGCAACAAACCTTCGATTTCCAGTTCCGAGTTGAGGTGCTCCCGCACCTTGCGGACCGTTTGCACCAGATCGCTCAGCCCCTCCAGGGCATAATATTCGCATTGCATCGGGATCAGCACCGCCTGGGCGGCGCACAGGCCGTTTACCGTAAGCAGGTTCAACGCCGGCGGACAGTCTATGAGCACATAGTCATATTGTTCCAGGATCGGCGCTAACGCATCCTTAAGCCGCGTCTCGCGGTGCGGCAGGTCCACCAGTTCCACCTCGGCACCCGCCAATTCACGATTCGACGGCAGCACGTCGTAATGTCCCGCAGCCGAAGTCTGACGGGCCTCGACCAGGGGGCATGCGCCCAGCAGTACATGATAGACGCTGCGCTCCAAGGAGCGCTTTTCGATGCCGCTGCCCATGGTGGCATTGCCCTGAGGGTCCAGATCGACCAATAGAACCCGACGCCGGGTGGCGGTCAGGCTTGCCGCCAAATTAACCGCGGTGGTCGTCTTGCCCACCCCTCCTTTCTGATTGGCCATGGCCAGCACTCGGGTCATGGGCGGCTTCTTGGTTGGCCTAGGCGCTTAAGCTTCACCAAATGCCGTTCAGCTTGAAGCCCCGGCACCCTTAGCGGAATCACCTCGACCTCGTAACCTTGGGGGATTTTCTCTAGTTCTTGTTGCGGGTGGGTTCCTTTCATGGCCAGCCATGTCCCGCCGGGGACCACTCGGGTCTCGGTCAGCCGCAGGAATTCCCCCAGCGGGGAAAATGCCCGAGAAATCACCGCATCGCGGATCTCGGCCGAATCCCAATCTTCCACTCGTCCGTCATAGACGGTCACGTTGCCCAATCCCAGTTCCGCCACCGTCTGCCGCAAAAAAGCCACTTTCTTTTGATTGGTTTCCACCAAGGTTATCCGGCTTTCCGGCCGCGCCACCGCCAAAGGGATTCCCGGCAACCCCGCTCCGCTGCCCACATCCGCCAGGGTACCGGGCGGCAGATGGGGAACGACCGCGAGACAATCCAGCAAATGCGCCGTCACCATCCGTTCCGGATCTCTCACCGCGGTAAGGTTGAACACGCGGTTCCAGCGCTCCAACAATTCCAAATAGCACAGCAAGCGCCCCTGGGCGTCTGCCGGCAAAGGCAGGTCCAAGGCTGCCGCGCCTTGCGTCAATAAATTCCTTCGCTTCACGCACGCCGCCGGCGCCGGACCGGGATCCCCCGTTTCAGATGAACCAGCAGCAGTGAAATAGCCGCCGGCGTTACTCCGGAAATGCGGGCCGCCTGGCCGAGCGTCTCGGGACGATGCTGACTCAGCTTCTGCCGGACTTCCACCGACAGCCCCCGTACGGCGGAATAGTCCATGTCGGATGGCAAGGTCAGGGTTTCTTGGCCCAGATGGCGGGCCACCTCTTCCTGCTGGCGGCGGATATACCCGCTGTACTTGGTCTGAATCTCCACCTGTTCCGCCACCGCCGGGTCTTCCACCGGGATTCCGGCGCCGGGCAGCATCATCAAGGCTCGATAATTCACTTCCGGGCGGCGCAACAACTCCGCCAGGGTGTATTCGCGCTCTATGGGTTGCCCCAGCACCGGGAGCGCTTGCTCCGGGCTGACCCGGGAAGGATTGATCCAGGTCTGCTGGAGTCGTTCCAACTCCCCATGGATCGCCCTCCGCTTACGGCAGAAGGCCTCCCAACGCACATCGTCCACCACCCCCAACTCACGGCCAACCTCGGTCAGCCGTAAATCGGCATTGTCCTCCCGCAGGCTCAGGCGGTATTCGGCGCGACTGGTAAACATGCGGTAGGGCTCCGACACCCCCCGGGTAATGAGGTCGTCCACCAGCACCCCCAAATAGGCTTGGTCACGACGCGGGCACCAGGAAGGCCGGCCGTGAGCCAGCCGAGCTGCGTTGACCCCCGCCAAAAGCCCTTGGGCGGCAGCCTCTTCGTAGCCCGTCGTGCCGTTGATCTGGCCGGCAAAGAACAACCCGGCGATTAACTTGGTCTCCAAAGAGCGTCTCAACCCCCGCGGGTCGAAATAGTCATATTCGATGGCATACCCAGGCCGAGTGATATGGGCATTTTCCAGGCCGGGGATGGAGCGCACCAACTCCAACTGGACATCGAAAGGCAAGCTGGTCGAAATCCCGTTGGGATACACCTCGGTCGCCGTCAACCCTTCGGGCTCAAGGAATATTTGGTGACTATCCTTGTCCGCGAAGCGCATCACTTTGTCTTCTATGGATGGGCAGTAGCGTGGACCCACTCCCTCGATAACCCCGGTATACATGGGGGAGCGATCCAGACCCCCGCGAATAATCTCGTGCGTCCGCGAGTTGGTATGGGTGATCCAGCAGGGGATTTGCCGGGGACGCGATCCGGGCGGCCCCCAATAGGAAAACCACGGGGTCGGCTCGTCTCCCGGCTGGGGTATCAGCCGAGAATAGTCGATGGTGCGGCCATCGATGCGGGGCGGGGTCCCCGTTTTAAGGCGGCCCACCGGCAACTTAAGTTCCCGCAGCCGATGGGCCAAGGCGTTGGCGGGGAGGTCGCCGGCGCGCCCGGCCTGGAAATGCCTCAAGCCGACATGCACCACCCCGCCGAGAAACGTCCCTGCGGTCAAAATCACGGTCTTGGCCGAAAACTGCAGCCCCAATTGCGTGACCACCCCCTCGACGCGGTCGCCTTTCACCAACACATCGTCCACGGCCTGCTGAAATAACCACAGGCTCGGCTGCGTCTCCAGCCGGCGGCGAATCGCCTGCCGGTAAAGCACTCGGTCGGCCTGGGCGCGGGTGGCCCGGACCGCTGGACCCTTGCTGGCGTTAAGGATGCGAAACTGTATCCCGGACTCATCGGCGGCGACGGCCATGGCCCCCCCCAGGGCGTCGATCTCCTTCACCAAGTGGCCCTTGCCGATCCCGCCGATGGACGGATTGCAGGACATCTGGCCCAGGGTTTCGATGTTATGGGTCAGCAACAGCGTGGTGGCCCCGGCTCGCGCAGCGGCCAGGGCCGCCTCGGTTCCGGCGTGGCCGCCACCGACCACAATAACGTCGAACGATTCGGGGAATTTCATGGGGAACGATCAACTCAAGAAAAAACAATATTCTATTTCAAAAACACGGGAGAAACTCCTTTGGCCACCCCCGGACGGCTAATGTTTCACGTGAAACCCTCCGAAATCCCTTTATTTGCCTATGCAAAAATGGGAAAAAATCTCGCCCAACAGGGCGTCTGAGGTAAATTCGCCAACGATCCGCCCCAAGGCACGATGGGCCGAGCTCAACTCCTCGGCAACCAGTTCAAGTCGGCCCCACTGGCCGGCCGCTGCTTCCAGGCTCTCGGCGGCTTGCCGCAACGCCGCCAAATGCCGGGCCCGGGCCATGAACAAGCCCTCTCCGGCAGCTTGCCAGCCCACCGCCTGCAGAATCGCTGTCTTGAGCAGATTCAGGCCGGCTCCGGTCTTCGCCGACAACCGCACCACCGGCAAGCCCTCTCGAATCATGGCGACGGGGTTTTCCCCCAATAAATCCAGCTTGTTTTCCACCCGAATGCGGGGCAATCCGGCGGGAAGATCTTCCCCAGCGTCCCTGTCGACGGACGCGGCGCTTGCATCCACCACTTGCAGCACCAGGTCAGCCGTAGCGATGGCAGCTCGAGCCCGGTCGATGCCCGCCTGTTCTACCGGATCCCGGGTCATTCGCAAGCCGGCGGTATCCACGACGTGGAGGGGAATCCCGTTTATCTGCAAATGCTGCCGGATTAGGTCTCGGGTCGTGCCGGGGATTTCCGTAACTATAGCCACCTCTTCTTCAGCCAGTCGATTGAGCAGGCTAGATTTGCCCACATTGGGCCGACCCGCCAAAACCACGCGAACACCCTCCCGCAACATCGCCCCTTGACGAGCGGAGTCATGCAGGCGATTCAGCCTGTGCCGCAAGTTTCCTAGCCGCTCCTCGGCTCGGGCCGCCCCCATAAAATCGATGCCCTCTTCGGGAAAATCCATGCTGCCTTCCACCAAGACCCGAAACTCCACCAATTCCTGCGCCAACGCTTTAACCGTCTGAGAGAAGTCACCCCGTAGCGAACGCAAGGCCCAACGAGCGGCCTCGGCCGAGGTGGCCTCTATAAGGTCGGCAACGCTTTCGGCTTGGGCCAGATCCATCTTGCCGTTGAGAAAAGCGCGTTGCGTGAACTCACCGGGAGTTGCCGGGCGAGCCCCCAGCTCAACACAGCGGGCCAATAATCGGTTCGCTACCGCCACGCCGCCATGGCCCTGGAGTTCGAGCATTTCTTCGCCGGTATAAGAACGAGGGGCCGGGAAGTAAAGGGCGAGGCCCTGATCAATGGCCTCTCCGTCGGCCGCCAGGAAGTCAGCCAAGACGGCGGTTCGCGAGGGAAGGGTCCGGCCCAGCAAGCCCGCCATCAAAACCGACACATCGGGGCCGGAGGCTCGGACCACCGCGATGGCGCCGCGCCCCGGGGGCGTGGCGAGAGCAACGATCAGCTCATCGCTTGCCATGGGCCGAAGCGGCGTGCTCCGTGGTGCGGTTGATCTGCCACTGCTGCAGGATGGACAGGATGTTGTTGACCAGCCAGTAAAGCACCAATCCTGCCGGGAAGAAGAAGAAGAAGATGCTGAAAGCCACCGGCATGATCCGCATGACCTTCGCCTGGATAGGGTCCGGCGGCGCCGGGCTCATCCAGGTTTGCAGAAACATGGTCGCCCCCATCAACACTGGTAACACATAGTAGGGATCTTGCGCGGAGAGATCTTGGATCCACAACGCGAAAGGGGCGTGGCGCAACTCAACGCTCGCTAACAGCACCCAGTAAAGCGCGATAAATACGGGGATTTGCACCACGATGGGCAAACATCCTCCGAGCGGATTGATTTTTTCGGTCTTGTAAAGCTCCATCATGGCTTGATTGAGCTTCTGCCGGTCATCCCCGTGTAATTCTTTCAACCGTTGCAACTTGGGCGCCACGACCCGCATCTTGGCCATGGAACGGTAACTGGCGGCGGACAGCGGAAAGAATATCAGCTTGATAATCACGGTCAGGATGATGATGGACGTGCCCCAGTTGCCGCTGATTTTGTTGATGGCGGACAAAGCCCAAAAAAGCGGTGACGCTACGATCGTAAGCCAGCCGTAATCCACCGTCAGATTCAGGCCCGGAGCCAACTGCGCCAATTTATCCTGCTGTTGGGGGCCCCCATATAGAGAGGCCCTGATCTCCCGGCTTTCTCCCGGCGCCAGGTTGGGGCCCGACAGAATGGCTCCGACGGCATAGAGATTTTCGCCCGCTTGCTTCGCATAGTATTCCCGGCGGACTTTCTCCGGAAAGAGCCAAGCGCCCAGAAAATAATGCTGAATCATGGCCACCCAGCCGTCCTCGGCCTGGCCTAAAACCTCGTTTTTTTGCTTATCGATATCCTTGAATGAAACCTTGCGGAATTTTTCCTTTTCGGTATAAAAAGCCCCTCCGGTATAGGTCGGGGCCAAAGAAGACACCCCCGCCGCGTCGTTTCCGTGCCGCAGCAACTGGTAATAGATGTCGGTTTGAACCGGCCGGTCCGTTTCGTTGCGCAACGTATAGCGAACGCCGATCTCATAGGCGCCCCGGTGAAACTCATAATGTTTCGCTACCCCGAGCCCCCCCCCTACCGGGGCCACGAAATCCACTATGATTTTGTCTTGTCCTTGAGTGAGTCGGAAATCTTTTCCGGAAGCCGCATAAGGAGTCTGGTGATTGGGGCGCCCTTCCCCCAGCAAGCCCGATTGCGCAAGATAGGTTTTTCCCGTTTCGTTTTCAAACAATACGAAATTCTTGGATTTGTCTTCTGCGGACCGATGCTGCTTGAGTTCCAGTCGGCGCAATGTGGCTCCGACCGTATCGATCTCCGCAATCAGCGTATCTGTTTCCACGCGCACAACTTCCCCCTTGACCGGTCCAGCCCCGAGGGAGGGGGCAGAAGATGTTGCCGGCAGGGAAGTCGAGGCGGTTGAGGGCACCACAACGCTTGTCCGGGCCGCGGGTTGTTGCTGGGGAGCGGGCCCCTTCATCCACGCCTCCACCAACAGCAACATGGAAAAGGAAAAAACCAGAAAAAGAATCAAACGCTGGGTATCCATCAAAAGCCCACCAGAATCAGAAATTCAGAAATAGAGAGGAATTCCGCAAGCCATTTGGTTGCTCCGGCCAGCCCCTACGCGGGGGGCCGGTTTTTTCCACGCCGTTAGGGTGCGGGGTCGTGTCCCCCGGGGTTCCAGGGATGGCAACGCAATAGCCGACGCAGTGCCAGGCCAGTTCCCCGGAAAAAACCATAGCGGCTAATCACTTCCCGCGCATAGTCAGAACAAGAAGGGGAAAACCGGCAGCTTCTCGGGAATAGCGGGGATACAAACCACTGATAGGCTCGGATTATGAGAAGCGCGAATTTTGCCATTGACACGCTTCGAAAATAGCTGCAACGACTTCTCGCACAAACTCTTTTTTCTGCTCCGCGCCCACTTCTCCAATTGCCCGCACAACAACATCGTTTCCGCCCAGAAGATCTTGTTGCATCCGGAAGACCTCTCGAATTCGGCGCTTCATGAACGAGCGGGTTACGGAAAGCGGGACCGCTCGCTTTCCAATTACCAAACCTAACCGCGGCGAACCTCGCCCATTAGGCAACGCGTACGCAATAACGTAGCGGCCTCGTACAAAGCGGCCTCGCCGAAGCGTTGCCGCATAATCAGCGGGTTCCGATAGCCGCTGCCCGAACCCGAATTCTTGGCCGATCACGAACCTCTTAACCCGCAAGCCTTTTGCGCCCCTTTGCCCGCCTGGCGCGAATAACCGCCGCGCCGGAACGGGTCCGCATTCTCACGAGGAACCCATGGGTTCGTTTGCGCCGGACCCCCGACGGCTGATAAGTCCGCTTCATGTTCGCCTCACGCCTTCTATCTAAATTAGAAAACCCGCCATTACACGCTGTTTCAGTAGAGAATGTCAATAACGCCTAAGCAAACTCAATGCATTTCCGCGATAGCCTGCCAGTCATTTCACGATTACAATGTCCCTAGACTTCACCCTGGAAAATCTCACAAAGTTCTTTGCATGGACAATTTCTGGAACAACTGCATCGAGCAATTTCGTGGTGAGATCACGCCGCAACAATACGAAACATGGGTCAAACCGTTGCTTTGTACTGTGGGAGACGAGGGTGTCATTTTAACTGCCCCCAACCGATTTGCCGCCCAGTGGATCAAGGATAAACTATTGCCCCATATTCAAGCGGCCGTTCACCGCTATTTTGGTAAGCCCCTGGTTGTCCATCTTAAAACAGCGACAAAACCCTCAACGGCACTTCGCCATTCTCAAGAGAAAATCATAACAGCCCATCGGGCTCCCATCGAGTCGGCACGACTCAATCCTGCTTTTACTTTTGACTCTTATGTCCCTGGCAAGGCAAATCAACTTGCCCGTGCGGCCGCTTTACAAATTGCCGAGCATCCTGGAACAGCCTACAACCCCCTGTTTGTTTATGGCGGCGTCGGCTTGGGCAAAACCCACTTGGTACAGGCTATTGGGAATTTTGTGTTAAGGCAAAACTCAGGGGCAAAGGTTCGCTATGTTCACTCCGCTCAATATGTTTCCGACGTAGTGAAAGCTTACCAGCACAAATCTTTTGACGACTTCAAGCGTTACTACCATTCGCTGGACATGCTGTTAGTCGACGATATCCAGTTCTTCATTGGAAAAACTCGAACCCAAGAAGAGTTTTTTCATGCATTCAACGCCCTCGTCGAAGCCCACAAGCAAGTCATTATCACCTGCGACACTTACCCGAAAGACATTGCCGGGATAGAAAATCGCCTCATTTCCCGATTTGGCTGGGGCCTAACAGTAGCTATCGAACCCCCAGAGTTGGAAATGCGGGTAGCCATTCTACTCAAAAAGGCCGAAGCGGAAGGAACTCCCATAGACGAAAACGTGGCTTTTTTCATTGCCCGCTTAATACAATCCAACGTCCGAGAATTGGAAGGCGCGCTGAAGCGGGTCTCCGCCTACGCACGTTTTTCAGAGCGTCCCATCGATACCGCTCTAGCTAAGGAAGCTCTGCGTGACGTACTCGCATTGCAAGCCAGGCAAATCTCAATTGAAAATATCCAAAAGACCGTAGCGGATTATTATAAAATCAAAGTTTCCGAAATGTATTCCAAGAAGCGTTCTCGGGCTATTGTCCGCCCTCGGCAGGTTGCTATGGCGCTAGCCAAGGAACTCACCCAACTTAGCTTGCCCGATATCGGGGATGCTTTTGGTGGAAAAGATCACACCACGATACTACATGCCTGCCGAAAAGTTGCCGATCTTAAGGAAACGCATCCAGAAATTTCTAAAGATTACTTAGCCTTACTCCAAATTCTTCGAGGATAAGGATAGTATGTGGATAACTTGTGCATTACTAGAACTAAGAGGATTCAAAATAACTTATCCACAATTCATCTTTACAAAAATTTAGCTTTGTCAACAGGCTTCATTCTCGTCTTTTGCCTTGAAATAAATCAATAATTTAGACTTGTCCCTAGTTCTTGTAGATACTCATAAAAGGTTTTATCTTTGAATAAAAATATTGGATAACCATGAAACTCATCCAAGCTTCTAAGGACATCCTACTAAAACCATTACAAAGCGTCATCGGTGTCGTAGAGCGACGCCAAACTCTGCCGATATTGGCCAATGTCTTGGTCCGCGTTGATCAGGGGCAAGTTATCTTTATTGCAACAGATTTGGAATTGCAACTAGCTGCCAATGGGACAACCGAGAACAAGACAACACATACTGCGGAATTCACGGTATCTGGTCGGAAATTCTCCGATATCTTGCGAAGTTTTCCGGATGGAGAACAAGTTATCCTCGAGTCCCATGACAATCGGTTAACAGTGAAGGCGGGCCGCAGTCGGTTCCAGTTGCAGACCTTGCCAGTGGCTGATTTTCCTACCATGGGTGAAGTTTCCAGCCCTGTGACTGCTTTGAGGTTCTCCCAAGCGCAATTCAAACGGATGCTAGAACAAGTCAACTACTCCATGGCGCAACAGGATATTCGCTACTACTTGAACGGGCTTTTATTGGCAATCGAGCAGATTGAGTTGCGACTAGTTGCAACGGATGGACATCGACTGGCCATGGTTACTGACAGCATAGCGCCACAGGAAACGAGCCAGGAAGTTATTTTGCCGCGCAAGGCTATTCAAGAATTGGTTAAGTTGCTTAAAGACGAAGATATCCCGATGGAAGTTGCTCTTATGGGAAATCTGCTTAAAGCGGAGTTTTCTGGGATTACTTTGCTTACAAAATTAATAGATGGTAAATTCCCAGATTATCAAAGGGTTATACCTGTTGGATACACGAATCAGTTTGATGTATCCAGAAAAGAATTATTGAGCGCATTGCAACGTGTTTCCATTTTATCAACGGACAAGTTTAGGGGGGTACGATGGGTGGTAACCAAGGACGTATTGACCATTGCCAGCACCAACGCGGATCAAGAAGAAGCCCAAGAAGAGTTACCGATTCAGTACGACGGGGCTGCCTTGGATATCGGTTTTAACGTAGACTACTTGATGGATGTTCTGCAGCATGGGGCCAGTGAGTTGGTACATTGCTCCTTAGGCGATGCTAACAGTAGCATGCTGGTTACCCACGCGGATTCCCCGACCTTCCGCTACGTTGTCATGCCGATGCGTATCTAGGGAAGATTCATGCTCTATCCCGCACCCCACCGGAATCAGGAAGTTTCACGTGAAACAATCCGCAGAACAGCCGTATACATCTGAAAATATTAAAGTTCTTAGAGGCCTGGATGCTGTCCGCAAGCGTCCTGGCATGTATATCGGCGATACCAGCGACGGGACGGGACTACATCACATGGTCTTCGAGGCCGTGGACAATGCGGTGGACGAGGCTTTGGCCGGCCACTGTAATGACATCCGCGTCGTTATCCATGTCGATAATTCCATTACCGTAACTGACAATGGCCGAGGGATTCCTACTGACATTCACCCGGAAGAAAATCGATCCGCGGCTGAGGTCATCATGACGGTTCTTCATGCGGGGGGAAAATTCGACAGCAATTCCTACAAGGTCTCTGGAGGGCTCCATGGAGTCGGGGTATCCGTGGTTAATGCTTTATCCGATTGGTTGCGCCTCACTATTCGCCGTGATGGACAAACCTATTTCGTGGAATTTCGGAAGGGGGAACCGGTAGAACCCCTCAAAGCGATAGGCTCCACGGAAAAACGGGGAACGGAAGTCCACTTCTTTCCCAGTAAAGAGATTTTCGGAACGATCGAATTTCACTACGAAATCTTGGCTCGCAGACTCCGGGAGTTGTCTTTCCTTAACAATGGGGTACGCATTCAACTGATAGATCAACGCAATGCCAAAGAAGAGACTTTTTCTTTTTCTGGCGGGGTAAAAGCCTTTGTAGAATATGCCAATCGCAATAAGTCCCCGCTTCACCCGACGGTCTTTTATGTGAACGGGGAAAAAGATGGCGTAGCCGTAGAGTTAGCCATGCAGTGGAATGACTCCTATCAGGAAACCGTGCAATGTTTCACCAACAACATTCCTCAGCGGGATGGCGGCACTCATTTGACCGGCTTGCGAGCCGCGATGACGCGGACCTTGAATCAATATATCGAGGGTACGGATTTGGCTAAAAAAGCCAAGGTGGAAACTTCCGGAGACGACATGCGGGAGGGACTTACCGCCATATTATCGGTGAAGTTGCCGGATCCGAAATTCTCCTCCCAAACCAAGGAAAAACTCGTTTCCTCCGAGGTCCGGGGCCCCATCGAAGATCTGATTTCCGAAGCGCTGATGACTTTTCTGTTGGAGCATCCGGGAGAAGCCAAGAGCATAGTCGGCAAAATTGTCGATGCAGCGCGAGCCCGAGAAGCTGCGCGCAAAGCCCGGGAGATGACGCGCCGCAAAGGGGCCCTGGATAGTTTCGGGCTGCCGGGAAAACTTGCCGACTGCCAGGAAAAAGATCCTTCCAAATGCGAGCTATACCTGGTGGAAGGCGATTCCGCCGGCGGCTCCGCCAAGCAAGCGCGAGACCGAAAGTTCCAGGCCGTTCTACCCTTGAAGGGCAAGATACTCAACGTAGAAAAGGCTCGCTTCGACAAGGTGCTCTCTTCCCAGGAAATCGCCACCCTCATCATTGCCCTAGGAACCGGCATCGGCAAGGATGAGTACAACCCCGATAAATTACGCTATCACCGCATCATTATCATGACCGACGCGGACGTGGACGGAGCCCATATTCGTACTTTGCTGCTCACATTTTTCTATCGGCAAATGCCGGAATTGGTGGAGCGCGGCCACATCTACATCGCCCAGCCCCCGCTCTATCGGGCCAAGCATGGCAAGGAGGAGCACTATCTCAAGGACGACCATGAGCTTAAAGAATTTCTCCTTCGGCTTGCCCTGCAAGGCGCCAAACTCTACCCCGGGCCCGAGATCAATCCCTTGAGCCACGAAACTCTGGAACAAATCTCCCGGGAATTCCTGCTAGCGCAAGCCATTATCGAGCGCCTTTCGCGGGTGGTAGACGAAGCCTTGTTGCGGCATCTGCTGCGGCACCCCGAGGTGGATATTTCTTCCTTGGCGGCGGCCGAGCGCACGGCTGCCCGCCTCAATGCGGAATTGTCCGCCGCAGGCATCGAAATAAATGCCAAATCAGATGCGGTATCGGAACGGGGCCTTCTGGAAATTTCCCGTCAATTTCACGGCAATGTTCGGACCACGCAATTCGATGCGGATTTTATGGGAAGCGGAGATTATGCGCAGCTGGCGAAGACCGCCAGCCTGTTGGCGGGCTTGCTGCGCCCTGGCGCTTATCTGGAAAAGGGTACCCAGAAGGTCGCCGTTACGGAGTTTGGCCAAGCCATTGACTGGCTGCTGGAAGACGCGAAAAAAGGCATCGGCTTGCAGCGCTACAAAGGCCTGGGGGAGATGAATCCCGAGCAGCTTTGGGAAACCACCATGGACCCCACCGTCCGCCGACTGCTCCGGACCCAAATCGAGGACGCCATCACGGCCGACGAAATTTTCACCACCCTGATGGGTGAAGCGGTGGAGCCCCGAAGAGCTTTCATCGAAAGCAACGCCCTGGGGGTAAAAAACCTGGACGTATAACTCGCCCAGGGGGGGCTCATTTGGCGGGGGCTTTCTTGCTTTCAGGCGCGCGGCTTTTGGGCTTTGATGCCGCGCGTTTCGGCGTCGCGGAGGCCCGTTTCCCCTTGGGGGCAACGGTTTTCTTGACATCGGCTTTTGCGGCCAGCAGATCTAGGGCCTGCTGCAAACTGAGGGTGGCCGGATCCTGATCCTTGGGGAGGGAAGCGAAGACGGTGCCGTGGCGGACATAGGGACCATAGCGGCCGGTTTGCACTGTGATCGGCTTGCCATCGGCGGGATGCATTCCCAGGACGGTTGCCGGGCTGCCGGCCGGAGTTTTCTTGGTCTTGAGGAGGGTGACGGCCTCGTCCAGGGCAAGGGCGAGAAAATCCTGGGCCTTGGGAACCGAGACGAACATGCCGTTATGCCGCACATAGGGTCCAAAGCGGCCGACCCCGACGTCCACCGACAAGCCGGTTTCTGGATGCAATCCCAGGGAGGCAGGCATGGCCAAGAGCTTCAGGGCTCTTTCCAGATCGGCTTGTTCCCGGGGGAGGGCCTTGGGCCAACTGGCCCGCTTGGGCTTGGGGCCCCCCTCGGTTTGTTGGCCCAATTGCACATAATGGCCATAGGGGCCTTGTAGCAGGCGCACTTCCTGGCCGGTAGCGGGATCGATGCCCAAGGTTCGTGCCGGTTCTCGGGCCTGATCTTCCCAAGGGCGAGTGTAGTTGCACTCGGGGTAGCCGGAACAGCCGACGAACAGCCCCCGACGGCTGCTGCGCAGGAATAAATCCTTGCCGCATTCGGGGCAGGCTTCGTTGAGTGATTGGCCGGGGGCGACCTGTTGCTTTTCCTGAATAAGGAGATGGAAGCCGTTCCAGAACTCCTTCAGCACGGGTAGCCAAGTCCGGCGACCGGTGGAAATTTTATCCAGGTCGTCTTCCATCTGGGCGGTGAACCCGTAATCCACGTAGCGGTTGAAGTGCTCGGTGAGAAAGTGGTTCACCATTCGCCCCAAGGACGCGGGGACAAAGCGCTTTTTGTCCAGCACCACGTATTCGCGATCCAACAAGGTGGAAATGATGCTGGCGTAAGTGGACGGCCGGCCGATACCGTATTCCTCCAGGGTTTTCACTAGGCTGGCTTCGCTGAAGCGAGGCGGCGGCTGGGTGAAGTGCTGGTCGCCGTAGAGCTTGTCCACCGGGAGGGTTTCCCCTTCTTGCAAAATCGGCAGTTGGGTGTCTTCCTCCTCAGCGCTATCGTCGGCATCTTCTTGATAGACCTCCATGAACCCCGCGAACACCAGAGTCTGCCCCGTGGCCCGGAACAAGGAGCCGGCGGCGTCAGGGGCGAGATCCACGACCGTGGCGTCGAACTTGGCGGGGCTCATTTGACTGGCTACGGCCCGCTTCCATATGATTTCGTAAAGCTTAGCCTGCTCGGCGGAAAGATAGGGCTGCACGGCCTCTGGAGTGCGAAGCACCGAGGTGGGCCGGATAGCCTCGTGAGCTTCTTGGGCGTTCTTGGTTTTGTTCTTGTGGGTCACCGGGGTCTTGGGCAGGTGCTCCGGAGAAAAAGTCTTGGCGACGAAGCGACGGATTTCCTCCACGGCCTCGTTGGCCAGACTTACCGAATCGGTTCGCATATAGGTGATGAGCCCCACTGCGCCTTCCCCCACGTCTATTCCCTCGTAAAGCTGCTGGGCGATGCGCATGGCGAGCTTGGTGGAAAACCCCAGCTTGCGCACGGCTTCCTGCTGCAGGGTGGAGGTGGTGAAAGGGGGCGCGGCGTTGCGCAGTCGCTGCTTTTTTTCCACCCGAGCGACGCGCACGGCTTGAAGTTGGTCGCCGCCCAATTCCGCCAGCGTTTGGGCGTAGGTTTCGGCGCTGCCGATGCTGAGCTGCTCCAGCTTTTTGCCCCGGTGCTGGATGAGTCGGGCACTGAAGCTTTGATGCCCTTTGTGGCTGTCCAGGTGAAGGGTCCAGTACTCGACTGGACGAAAGGCTTCGATTTCTTGTTCGCGCTCGACGATTAAGCGCAGTGCCGGGCTTTGTACCCGCCCCGCGGACAGGCCGGGGCTGATCTTGCGCCACAGTAGCGGAGAAAGATTGAACCCCACCAGGTAATCCAGCGCCCGCCGAGCTTGCTGGGCGTTGACCAGCTCCATGGAAATGTCCCGGGGATGGGCCATCGCATTGCGGATGGCGTCCTGGGTAATCTCGTGGAACACAACGCGCCGGACCGTTTTGTTCCGCAGGTTTTTCTTGCTCCGCAGAATTTCCGATACATGCCAGGCGATGGCCTCGCCCTCTCGATCCGGGTCGGTGGCCAGCAAGATTTCATCCGCCGCCGCCGCCGCCTTGGTGATGGCGTCCACGTACTTGGCATTGCGGGGGATAAGCTGATACTTCATGGCGAAGTCGTGGTCTGGGTCCACGGCCCCTTGCTTGGGAACCAGATCCCGGACATGCCCGGAGGACGCCAGGACGTCATAGCCTTTCCCCAAGTATTTCTTCAGGGTCTTGGCCTTGGAAGGGGATTCGACAACGACCAGTCGGGACATGAGAAAGCCAGTTAGCAGGTAAAGCGCGTGATGATAAGAACGAACCGCTTCCTCGGCAAGCCAGGGCAGCCCGTTCGGGCCGTCCTAGTTTTCCAAGCGCTGATAAAGTCCGCCCGGCAAGACCGCCACCCGGCCGGCCAGCTCCAGTTCCAACAAGCCCGCCACGACTTGCTCGGCGGGCCATCCGGTGGCGCCGCACAGCGCCTCGACGGAGCGGATTTCATGGCCCAGAGCTTCCAGAAGCTGGGCCGGCTGCGCAGCCCGACCGGGATCATCCGGGGGGGCGGCTTGGGCCGCCCCCCGGCGCCAGCGCAACTCTTCCAGGATGTCGTCCACCGACTCTACCAGCTTGGCCCCCTGCTTGATCAGGGCATGGCACCCTTTGGCGACGGGGTTATGGATGGATCCGGGGATGGCGAACACCTCCCGGCCCTGCTCCGCTGCCAGCCGGGCGGTAATGAGCGAGCCGCTTTCCACGCCGGCCTCCACCACCAGGCAGCCCAAGGCCAGCCCGCTGATGATGCGGTTGCGCCGCGGAAAATGATTGCCCCGAGGCGGGGTGCCCAAAGGGAATTCCGAGATCAATGCCCCTTCTCGCGCCAGCCGGTGGGCTAAATCCCGATTGCGCGACGGATACACCCGGTCCAGTCCGGTGCCCACCACGGCGATGCTGCTACTGGGCCCGTCCAGAGCGCCTTGGTGGGCGGCGGCATCGATTCCCAGGGCTAAGCCGCTGACCACGCATAATCCGGCATCACCCAGATGGCTGGCGAACTGGGTTGCGGTGGCCTGCCCCTGGGGAGTGGCGTTGCGGCTGCCGACCACGGCGAGGCTCGGTTGCTCCAGCAGCCGCGGATTTCCGGCGACGTAAAGCAGTGGCGGCGGGTCGTGAATCTCCAGAAGCTGCGTGGGATAAGCCGGATCCATGAAGGGAAGCAGGTAATGATCCGGCGCCGTCAGCCATTCCAGCGCGGCGGCGGTGTGGGCAAAACCGACGCGAGTGCGGACGCCGTGCTCGGCTTCGGCGGATAACAAGGTTTTGAGAAAGCCCGGCCCGCTGGCGAACGCTTGCGCCGGCCCGCCCACGGCGCTTACCAAGCGGCGCAGCGTCTCGTCCCCCAGCCCGGGAGTCAGGCTAAGCGCAAGCCATTCCTCGGCCTCGGCGATCAGGGGCACGGCGGCAGGTCAGGGAGTTTGCGCCCAGTCCGACAGATTGACCGGAAGAGAGGCTTGCATTACCAAAGCGTAGGATACTCGGTCGAAGGTCCGGAAGACCATCACCAGCCCGTAGCGCTCCACCGGAAGCGCCTCGACGGGAGTCGCTCCGCGCCGGACCACGTCCCGGTTCATGGCAGGGTCCCGCAACAGGGCCAGCACATGACCCGCTTCCAGGCCGTCCCGAGAGCCTTTGTTAAGCGCGACGATGTCGTTTTTTCCGACTTCCCCCACCCGGCCATAAGTCGAGATGAGGCGGCCCTTCACGGGACGTTCCGGCGCATGGGGAACGTAAGTGGGAAAAAGGGTTCTGGGCAACGGCAGCAACCGGTCGCCGACGCGGATTTCCTGGGTGGATTTCAGGATCTCTGCGGTGCTGGGATCGCCGAATTGGGTCACCCGGGCTTCTCCCAGGAAGAAACCCTCGTAACCCAGAACTTCTCCGTTGTCCGGATCTGTCAAGGGTTTCGCCGAGGGCCGGAAGACTTGCCACGCTGTCCCTTGGGCGGAAGACAGGCCTTTGACGTAAACCTTGTTGCCGGCGCCGGCGATCACCCGGTTTTCCTCGGTGGCGACGATGATCGGAGCCCGCTCGAATTGGGCCGCTTCGGCAGCCAGCGGCCGGCTGAGGAAGGGTTCGATGGCGGAAGGGGGGATGGTGGGAATCGCCTCGGCCTCCCGGGACTCGACCCGAGCCTGGGGGACGAGTTTCACCGACTCCAGCTTAACTAGCTGAACCGACGGCCGCGGGGTTCGGCTCAGAACCAGCACATCCCCCGGGCGCAACAAATGAGGGTTGGCGATTTGCTCTCGATTCATCCGCCACAATTCCGGCCAGCGCCAGGGGTCTTTCAGAAAGCGCGAGGCCAGGCTCCACAAAGTGTCGCCGGGCACCACCACGTGGCGTTCCGGGGCGTCCGCCCGGAGTTCCGGGGCCGCCGCGACGCCGCCGGCGCCCGTCATGGCCCCGAAAAACAGGGCTATAATGAGCGCTCGCGTCCAAGATTGTCGGTATGGCTGTCGCATCGTATTGACCATTGCTGCCGCCCTCTGGTTAAGGCAACGGTTGAGATTCTGCATCTAATTTATTCTGTTAGCAAGGAATATGGCTGTTCTACCTATTCTCCGTTACCCCGACGAACGGCTTCACCGTCTGGCCCGGCCGGTGGTTGTGGTCGATGAAAGCGTCCGCGCCTTGGTCCGCGACATGGCCGAAACCATGTATGCCGCGCCGGGCATAGGCTTGGCCGCCGTGCAGGTGGGCGATCCGCGGCAGGTGGTGGTGATCGACATTTCCGAGGCCCGGGATGAGTTGCGCACCTTTATCAATCCGGTGATCGTCGAAGCCGCCGGAACTTGTGAATTTGAAGAAGGATGTCTGTCGGTGCCCGGCATTTATGAAACAGTGCGGCGCGCCGCGCGGGTGAAAACGCAGTCCTTGGATGAACGGGGCCGTCCCTTCGAGCTGGTGGCCGAAGGTTTGCTGGCGGTTTGCATCCAGCACGAAATCGATCATCTCCACGGCCGCGTGTTTGTGGAGCACCTCTCCCGCCTGAAGCAAAGCCGCATTCTTGCCAAGCTCAAAAAACAGCAGCGCCTAACCATGTAGGGGCGCATGGTGCGCATCGTCTTTGCCGGCACACCCGAATTCGCCGCGGTTTCCTTGCGAGCCGTGGCGGGGGCAGGTCACTCGATTCCCCTGGTGTTGACGCAACCGGATCGGCCCCGAGGCCGAGGGCTGAAACCGGCGCCTTCGCCGGTCAAGACGCTGGCCCGGGAATGGGGCTTGCCGGTGGCGCAGCCGGATAGCTTGCGGGATTCCGCCATCCTCGAGCAGCTCTCGACGCTGGCTCCCGATGCGCTGGTCGTGGTGGCCTACGGGCTGATGCTGCCCAAGGCCGTGCTGGCGCTTCCCTCCAAGGGTTGCCTGAATGTGCATGCCTCGCTGCTGCCGCGCTGGCGCGGCGCGGCCCCCATCGCGCGGGCGCTGTTGGCGGGAGACGCGGCAACCGGCGTCACCATCATGAAAATGGACGAAGGCCTGGATACCGGCCCCATGCTGCTGCAGCGCCGGCTGTCCGTGGCTCCCCGGGAAACGGCCGGAACCTTGCACGACAAGCTGGCTAGCCTCGGAGCGGAGGCGCTGCTGGAGGCGTTGCAAGGGATCGAAGGGGGCCGGCTGGCCCCCGAACCCCAGCCGCAAACGGGGGTCTGCTATGCCGCCAAAATCCGCACCGAGGAAGCGCGGGTTGCCTGGGAGCGTTCGGCGGAGGAAGTGGATCGGCTGATTCGGGCCTTCGATCCGGCCCCCGGCGCCCGCACCTTGTTTCAGGGAGAGATGCTGAAGCTATGGGCCGCGACCCCGATGCGGCCCCCCTTGATTCCGCAAGAGGCCCTCCCGGGCCAGATTTTGGCGGCCGGAGCGGCGGGGATTCAGGTGGCCTGCGGCCAAGGCGTGTTGCGCATCGACGCCTTGCAGCGCGCCGGGGGCCGGCGAATGTCGGCGGAGGCTTTCCTGAAAGGTTTCGATCTGCGACCCGGAGACCGGCTGGGGCGTTGAATTATTCGGTTCCGCCGCCCTCTAATGCGGCGACAATGTTGCTTTCTCGCAGATCTTTAAGGAACGTCGAATGTTCGGAAATTGGTTGAAGACTTCTTTGCTAATGGCGGCCATCGTAGCCTTGTTCGGTGCCGTCGGCATGCTCATCGGCGGGGGCGCCGGAATGGTGGTGGCGCTGTTGTTGGGGGGCGCTGTGAACCTCTGGGCCTACTGGTTCTCCGATGCGATGGTGCTGCGGATGTACAACGCCCGGGAAGTGGACGAGACCAGCGCCCCCGGCTTCTACCAGATGATTCAGGAGTTGGCCCGAGTGGCGGGCCTTCCTATGCCCCGCGTGTTCCTGATCGACGAGGCCCAGCCCAACGCCTTTGCCACCGGCCGGGATCCTGAGCACGCGGCGGTGGCGGCCACCACCGGGATTCTGCAAGGGCTTTCGGAGCGCGAGCTACGCGGCGTGATGGCCCATGAGCTGGCCCATGTGAAGCACCGAGACACCTTGATCTCTACCCTTTCCGCCACGATAGCCGGCGCCATTTCTTCCCTGGCGCAATTCGGCCTATTTTTCGGCGGCGGTCACCACGGCGAGCGCAGCGTTCCGCCGGCGGTGGCGCTGCTGTTGTTGATCATCGCGCCCATCGCCGCCATGCTTATCCAGTTCGCCATCTCCCGCTCTCGGGAGTTCGGCGCCGATCGGGGTGGGGCTGAATTAAGCGGCGACCCTCGAGCTCTGGCCGCCGCCTTGGAGAAAATCGATCGCTATGCCAAAGGTGTCCCGTTGCAAACCGCGGAGCTTCATCCCGAAACCGCCCAGATGATGATCATCAACCCTTTGTCGGGAGGCGGCGTCGCCCATCTGTTCAGCACCCATCCCGCCACCGAGGAGCGCATCGCCCGGCTGCTGGCGATGGCCGGGTAATTGCTGCAAATCCAAACCTTGGCGAGCACCGCCGTGCAGGCGGTGCTCGCCGGCCGCCCGCTGCCCGAAGCCCTGGCTCGGGTTTGGCAAGGCCATCCCCACCTGACGCCCCAGCAGCGGGGCGCCATCCAGGACATCAGCTATGGCACTTTGCGTTGTTTGGGAACCCTTGACGCAACGTTAGGGTTGCTAACGGGACCCCGCGCCCTGGATGCTGCCTTGCGCTGCTTGCTGCTGTGCGCCCTGTACCAGCTCCGGCATACCCTGGCGAAGCCCTATGCCGTGGTGAACCATGCCGTGGAGGCGGCGGACCGCATCAGCCAGCCCCGCGCCAAGGGGCTGGTGAACGCGGTATTGCGAAAATTTTCGGAGGAGCCGGACGCCTGGCTGGAACGGGCCGCCCAAGACCCGGTGGGACGCTATTCCCACCCCCTGTGGTGGATCGACAAGCTCAAAACCCAGTTACCCGAGCATTTCGAAGCCGTATTGGCGGCGGGCAACCGCCACCCCCCGATGAGCCTGCGGGTGAACCCGCGGCGGGACTCGCCGCCAGATTACCTGGAAGCTTTGTCGCAGGCCGGCATCCCGGCCGCGCCGGCCGGCGGTGCGGCGGTGCTGCTGGAGCGGCCGGTGGCGGTGAGCGAGCTGCCCGGTTTCTGGGCGGGGCGGGTTTCGGTGCAGGATTGGGGCGCCCAGCAGGCGGCGCTCTTGCTGGACGTGGCGGAGGGCATGGAGGTTCTGGATGCCTGCGCGGCTCCCGGCGGCAAGACGGGACACATTCTAGAGCTGGCGGACTGCCGGCTGGTGGCGCTGGATGCCGACGCCGGCCGGTTGCGCAAAGTGGACGAGAACCTGCGCCGGCTGGGATTGCGGGCCAGGCTGGTGGCGGGGGATGCCGCCCATCCGGAAACCTGGTGGGATGGCCGCCCCTTCCAGCGCATTCTGGCCGATGTGCCGTGCAGCGCTTCCGGAGTGGCGGGGCGACATCCCGATATCAAGTGGCTGCGCCGGGAATCGGACATTCCCGCCTATACCGAACGGCAAGCCGCCATCCTGGACGGGCTGTGGCGCCTGTTGGACAGAGGTGGTAAATTGCTCTACGCCACCTGCTCGGTTTTTCGGGAGGAAGACCACCAACAGGCGGCAATGTTCCTAGACCGGCATCCCGACGCCAGCCCCCTGGAGGCGGCCTCCGGGGAAGCGGGGCTGCTGTTGCCCGACCGACGACATGACGGGTTTTTCTACGCCCTTTTTCAAAAGCGCTAGTCTTCGTTCCGCCCTGGCAACCCTGCTTCTCGGCTTGTGGGCGTGGACCGCTCTGGCCGACGGCATCCAGGCGGTATCGGGCGCGCTGACCGAGGGAGAGGAGGCCTATGTCCTCAATGCCGAGTTCGACATCGCCGTGAATCCGACCCTCGAGGAAGCGCTGGCCAAGGGCTTGCCGCTTTACTTCGTCACGGAACTGGAGGTGGTCCGGCCCCGCTGGTATTGGCTGGACGAGAAAGTGCTGAGTTATCAGCAGACTTCCCGGCTGAGCTACAACGCCCTGACCCGCCAGTATCGCCTCAGCACCGGAGCCTTCCACCAAAACTTTCCTGCCCTGTCCGACGCCCTAAACGTGCTGCAGCGCGTGCGCAACAAGCCGGTGCTGGAAAAAGGCGCGCTGCGCAAGGATGCCAGTTATGCCGCCGCGCTGCGGCTGCGGCTGGACGTGTCCCAGTTACCCAAGCCGTTCCAATTGAACGCCCTGGCTTCCAAGGAATGGTCGCTGGCATCGGAATGGCTTCGCTGGACGGTGACGCCATGACGGCGCCCCGCCCCGCCGCGACCCCGCTCCTGGCGGGACGCAGCACCAAGCTGCTGCTGTTCCTGATGGCGCTGGCCGGGGCGGTGCTGGTCTATCTGCTGTCCACCGCCAGCGCCAATACGGCCCTGTTTGCCCAGGAATACCCTTTGCTGCTGGGGCTCAACGGACTATTGGCCACGGCGCTGCTGGCGCTGCTGGGATATCAACTGTGGCGGCTCGGGCGCCGGCTGCGGGCCAAGGTATTCGGCTCCCGGCTGACCTTGCGGCTGTTGCTGCTGTTCGCGGTGATGGCGCTGCTGCCGGGGTTGGTGGTGTACGGCGCCTCGGTGCAATTTTTGTCCCGGAGCATCGAATCCTGGTTCGACGTGCGGGTGGAGAGGGCGCTGGAAGAAGCGCTTTCTTTGGGGCGTTCGGTGTTGGACAACATGCTGCGAGACCTGAACAAAAAGGCTGACGTCATGGCCTTGACTCTGGCGGAGCGGCCCGCCGCCGAGCATCTGACGCTGCTCAACAGCCTGCGGGAGCAGGCGACGGTCCAGGAAGCCACGCTGTTTACCCAGCGCGGCACGGTCGTCGCATTCTCCAGCGGCGAGCGGGCCGGCCTGATTCCCGATCTACCGGGGCCCGTGGCGTTGCGCCAATTGCGGCTGCAACAACCCTACCGGGGGGTGGAGTCGGTTCCCGACAAGGGGCTTTACCTGCGGGTGCTGGTGCCGGTTTCTTCCCTGTCGCTGGGCGAAGAGCCGAAGATCCTGCAATTGCTGCACCCCGTTCCGGCCGCTTTGGCGAAAGAGGCGGAGACGGTGCAAAGCGGTTACGAGGATTACCAAAAGCTGTCCTTGTCGCGGGTCGGCCTAAAACGGCTTTATGGATTCACGCTGACGCTGACCTTGGTGCTGGCGTTGCTCATTGCGTTGCTGCTGGCGCTGTTTTTGAGCGAGAGATTCAGCGCCCCGCTGTCGGCTTTGGCCGAGGGCACCCGGGCGGTGGCTCAGGGCGATTACAGCTTGAGGCATCCGGTATATAGCAACGATGAACTGGGCGTGTTAACCCAATCCTTCAACGCCATGACCGATCAACTGCGGGACGCCCGGCTCGGCACCCAGCGGCACCAAGCCCAGGTGGAGGCGGCCAGGGCGTATCTGGAGAGCATCTTGGCGCACCTGTCCTCCGGCGTATTGTCCTTCGACCGGCAATTCCGTCTGCGCTCCTTCAATCCGGCGGCGGTGGCGGCGCTGGGAGAGCGCTTCGGCGAGGTGCGGCGCCACCCGTTGCTCCAGTGGCCCGAGCGCTGTCCCGAATTGGCGCCGTTTTGCCGGGCGGTGACGGAAGGCTTCGGCAAGGAAGGTTCCGGCCCGTGGGAGCGGGAAGTGAATTACGAGGATGTCTCCGCCGCCAAGATGCTGCTGGTGCGCGGCAAGCCGCTGCCGGCCGGCGGCGAAGCTGGTTATGTGGTGGTGTTCGACGACGTGACTCGGCTCATCCAAGCGCAACGGGACGCCGCCTGGGGCGAGGTGGCGCGGCGTCTGGCCCACGAAATCAAGAACCCGCTGACCCCCATCCAGCTTTCCGCGGAACGCTTGCAGCACAAATTGGCGGACCGGCTCGCCGGCAAGGATGCGGAGATGCTGGCCCGCGCCACGGCCACCATCGTCTCCCAGGTCACCGCGCTGAAGGCCATGGTGGATGCCTTCAGCCAATACGCCCGCACCCCGGAGCTTCGGTTGCGGCGCCTGGATCTCAATCGCCTGGTGCGGGATGTCCTGGCCCTTTACGAATCCGGCCCGACCCCGATCCGGGTGGAGTTGGCCGAGCCGCCGCCAGCGGTGCAGGGGGATCCGACGCTGCTGCGCCAGGTGATTCACAACCTGCTGCGCAATGCCCAGGATGCCTTGGAGGAAACCGCCGAGCCGCGCTTGGAGGTGCGCACCGAATCGGCCTCCGGCGCCGTCCGCCTGGTGATTCAAGATAACGGCCCGGGGTTCCCCGAGCCCTGGCTGCGGCGGGCCTTCGAGCCCTACGTGACCACCAAGCCCAAAGGCACGGGACTGGGGCTGCCGATCGTCAAGAAGATCGTCGAGGAGCACGGCGCCTCGGTGCAGATCGAAAACATGAAACCCTGTGGCGCCCGGGTCACCGTGGCGTTCCCCGTGACCGAGGCGCTGCGCGAGCCCTCCCCGCAAACGGCGTAAGGCCTATGAACGAAATTTTGATCGTGGACGATGAAGTGGGAATCCGGGAGCTGCTCTCGGAAATTCTCCGGGACGAAGGCCATGCCGTGGCGGTGGCGGAAAATGCCGCCCAAGCCAGGGAGTACCGGCAGCGCGCCCGCCCGGCTTTGGTGTTGTTGGATATCTGGATGCCGGATACCGACGGCCTGACCTTGCTCAAGGAATGGGCCAGCTCGGGCCAGCTTACCATGCCGGTGGTCATGATGTCGGGGCACGGCACGATTGACTCGGCGGTGGAGGCGACCCGCATCGGCGCGGTGGATTTTCTGGAAAAACCGCTAGCCCTGCAAAAGCTGCTGGCGGTCGTCAAGCGCGCCTTGCGCAGCGCCGCCATTCCGATCACGGGAGCCCCCCTGGCCCGCCTGGGAACCTCGGAGCCCATCGCCCGCTTGCGGCGGGAGTTGGAGCGGGCGGCCGATTTTAAGGGCCCGCTGCTGCTGGTGGCGGAGCCGGGAGCCGGCGCCGAATTTTGCGCCAAGGCGCTGCAATCCTCGCTGGCCCCGTGGGTACCGGCGGATCTCCCGGCGGTGCTGGCCGAAGCGCCGCTGGAGCTGCTCCGGCAGGCTCGCGGCGGCATTTTGTTCGTCGAAAACATCGTGGCGCTTAACAAAACGGAACAAAAGGGCTTGCTGGTGCTGATAGGCGGACTGGAGCGCCATCAAGTGCGGCTGGTGGGCCAAGCCCCCCGCTGGGCCCCGGACCTGGTGGCCAGCGGAGATCTGGACTCGCGGCTGTTTGAGGTCTTCAACGCGCTGGCGATCCGGGTGCCGCCGCTGCGCGAGCATCCGGAAGACATCCCCGCGCTGGCCCAGGCCTTTCTGGACGAAGCCGCCGGGGCCGGGCTCATTAAAGCGCGCCGCTTTGCTCTGGCGGCCCTAGAGGCGCTGATCGGTTACCCGTGGCCGGGGAATCTTCCGCAACTGGAAAGCACGGTTCGGCTGCTGGCGTTTACCTGTCCGAACGAAGAGATCACCCCCACCGATGTCCGCGGGGTCTTGCCGGCCCAGGCCGATCCAGATTTCGACCCTGCAGCGATGGGCGACCTGCCCCTCAAGGAAGCTCGGGACGCTTTCGAGAAGCGCTACCTGGAGCGGCTTCTTGCCCAGGAAAGAGGACACATGAGCCGAGTGGCGGAAAAAGCCGGGCTGGAACGCACCCACCTGTACCGAAAATTGAAGCAGTTGGGAATCTCCATCCCGCGGAAGGGAGAAGAGTAATCCTTTCGCCCGGGGCCACGCCTCACATTGCCTTGCCTTGCGGCATGGGTAATAATCATCCCCCTTTTCCCCTCGAAGGGCGGTAGGACGAGCATCCCGCCGCCAATTTTTTGGGTCTTGAATTTCACGGATAACCCCATGGCCACCCGCAATCAACTGGCTAATGCCCTGAGGGTGTTGGCGATGGATGCCGTGCAGCAGGCTAATTCCGGCCATCCCGGGATGCCCATGGGCATGGCGGAAATCGCCGAAGCGCTGTGGAATCGCTGCCTGCGCCATAATCCCGCCAACCCCCGCTGGCCCGACCGGGACCGTTTCGTGCTGTCCAACGGCCACGGTTCCATGCTGCTCTACGCGCTGCTGCATTTGACCGGCTACGATCTGCCGATGGAGGAATTGAAGCGTTTCCGCCAGCTTCATTCCAAGACCGCGGGGCATCCGGAGCGCAACCATCCGCCGGGAGTGGAGACCACCACCGGGCCGCTGGGCCAAGGGCTGGCCAACGCGGTGGGCATGGCCATGGCCGAGCGCATACTGGCCGAAGAGTTCAACCGCGACGGCTTCGACATCGTCAACCACCATACCTATGCCTTTGTCGGCGACGGCTGCCTGATGGAGGGCATTTCCCACGAGGCCGGCTCGCTGGCGGGAACCCTGGGGCTCAGCAAGCTCATCGTGTTCTACGACGACAACGGCATTTCCATCGACGGTCATGTGGGCGGCTGGTTTAACGACGACACTCCCCGGCGCTTCGCGGCCTATGGCTGGAACGTGATCCCCGGAGTGGACGGCCACGATTCGGCCGCCCTGGACGCCGCCATTGCCGCGGCCCGCGCCGAGCCGGCCCGGCCCACCCTGATCTGCTGCAAAACCACCATCGGCAAGGGCGCCCCCAACAAGGCGGGCAGCCACGACAGCCACGGCTCTCCGCTGGGCGCGGCGGAAGTGGCGGCGGCCCGCGCCGCCCTAGGCTGGAACCATCCAGCCTTTGAGATTCCCGCCGACGTTTATGAAGGCTGGGATGCCCGCGTCAAGGGGCAGGGGCTGGAGACTCTGTGGAACAACAAATTCGCCGTCTATGCAGCGGCCCATCCGGAATCGGCGCGCGAATTCCGCCGCCGTATGGCGGGAGAGCTGCCTGCGGGCTGGAGCGACCACGCTGCGGGCTTGCTGGCCCAAGTGGCGGAAAAGAAGGAAAACGCCGCCACCCGCAAAGCCTCCCAGGACGCCATCGCTTTGCTGGCCAAACGACTCCCCGAGTTGGTGGGGGGCTCCGCCGACCTGGCGGCGTCCAACCTGACGCTGTGGCCCGGCTGCCGCCCCTTCTCCGCCCAGCGCGCCGGTAATTACATCCATTACGGGGTGCGGGAATTCGCCATGGTTGCCATTCTCAACGGCATGGCCCTGCACGGCGGGGTGCTGCCTTTCGGCGGCACCTTCCTGGTTTTTTCCGACTACGCCCGCAACGGCTTGCGGATGGCGGCCTTGATGGGGGCGCGGGCGGTTTATGTGCTGACCCACGATTCCATCGGTCTGGGGGAAGACGGTCCCACCCACCAGCCGGTGGAACAGGCCGCCACCCTGCGGCTCATCCCCGGCATGGACGTGTGGCGCCCCTGCGATACGGTGGAGACGATGGCGGCCTGGCTGGCCGCGGTGGAGCGCGGCGACGGCCCTAGCTGCCTGTTGTTGAGCCGTCAGGCCACGCCTTTTCAATCCAGGAGCCCGCACCAAATCCCGCAGATTCTGCGGGGCGGCTATGTTCTGGAAGAGGCTGCCGGCGGGGCGCCCAAAATCGTCCTCATCGCCACCGGCTCGGAACTCGGCTTGGCGGCCCAGGCCCGGCAGGTGCTGGAAAGCCAAGGTATTCCGGCGCGCCTGGTGTCCATGCCCAGTACCACGGTGTTCGACCGCCAGGACGAAGCCTACAAGCGCCGCGTGCTGCTGCCCGGCGTGCCGCGGGTGGCGGTGGAAGCCGGGGTTTCGGATTTTTGGCGCAAGTATGTGGGGCTGGAAGGCGGCGTGGTGGGCCTCGATCAATTCGGCGCTTCGGCCCCCGCGACCGATTTATTCCGCCACTTCGGCTTCACCGTGGAGAACGTGGTAAACACGGCGAAGAGCCTGCTGGTGGATTTTTCCTAAAGAAGAAGGAGCACGACATGACCATTCGCGTAGCCATCAACGGCTACGGCCGCATCGGCCGCAACATCCTCCGGGCGCTGTACGAGTCCGGCAACCGGGACATCCAGATCGTCGCCATCAACGACCTGGGCGATGCCCAGACCAACGCCCACCTGACCCGTTTCGATACGGCCCACGGCCGCTTCAAGGGCGAGGTGACGGTGGACGGCGACTCCCTGGTGGTGAACGGCGACCGCATCAAGGTCTGCGCGGTGCGCAACCCCGCCGACCTGCCCTGGGGCGAGCTCAAGGTGGACGTGGTGCTGGAGTGCACCGGGCTGTTCACCAGCAAGGAAAAGGCCTCCGCCCACCTCAAGGCCGGAGCCAAGAAAGTGGTGATCTCGGCCCCGGGCGGCAAGGACGTGGACGCCACCATCGTCTACGGGGTCAACCACCAGACGCTCAAGGCCAGCCACACGGTCATTTCCAACGCCTCCTGCACCACCAACTGCCTGGCTCCCCTGGTGAAGCCGCTGCACGACAAGATCGGCGTGGTGAAGGGGCTCATGACCACGGTCCATGCCTACACCAACGACCAGGTGCTCACCGACGTCTATCACGAGGATCTGCGCCGGGCCCGCTCCGCCACCATGTCCATGATTCCCACCAAGACCGGCGCCGCGGCGGCGGTGGGCCTGGTGCTGCCCGAGCTCAACGGCAAGCTGGACGGTTTTTCCATCCGGGTGCCGACCATCAACGTGTCGGTGGTGGACCTCACCTTCGAAGCGGCCCGCTCCACCACCGTCGAGGAGGTCAACAGGATCATGAAAGAGGCCGCCGAAGGCTCGCTCAAAGGCGTCCTGAGCTACAGCACCCTGCCCCTGGTCTCGGTGGACTTCAATCACGATCCCTCTTCCAGCGTTTTCGACGCCACCTTGACCAAGGTGGCGGAGGGCACCCTGGTCAAGGTCTTGTCCTGGTACGATAATGAGTGGGGCTTCAGCAACCGGATGCTGGACACGACCGCGGCTTTGATGCGGGCCAAGTAAACGGCGGGGACTTCTAGGAACATCCGTCATGTCCGTGATCAAGATGACCGACCTGGAGCTTTCCGGCAAGCGGCTGTTGCTGCGGGAGGATCTCAATGTTCCCTTGAAGGACGGCCAAGTGGCGGACGACAGCCGCATCCGCGCCGCCCTGCCCACCTTGAAGCTGGCGCTGCAAGCCGGAGCCCGAGTGCTGCTGGTGTCCCACCTGGGACGCCCCGAGGAAGGACATTTCGATGAGTCCCTGTCCCTGGCTCCGGTGGCGCGCCGGCTCGGCGAGCTGCTGGGCCGCGAGGTGCTCCTGGCGCGGGACTGGATCGACGGCGTGAACGTGGCGCCCGGCACCGCGGTGTTGTGCGAGAACGTCCGATTCCTCAAGGGCGAAAAGCAAAACAGCGACGAGCTGGCGCAACGCATGGCGGCCCTGTGCGACATTTACGCCATGGATGCTTTCGCCACCGCCCACCGCGCCGAAGCTTCCACCCACGGCGTGGCCCAATACGCTCCGGTGGCCTGCGCCGGCCCGCTCCTGGCGGCGGAATTGGAGGCCCTGGGGCGCGCCCTTAAACAGCCCGCCCGGCCGCTGGTGGCCATCGTTGGCGGCGCCAAGGTGTCCACCAAGCTGACGGTGCTCAGGACCCTGGCGGAAAAAGTGGACCAGTTGATCGTCGGCGGCGGCATCGCCAACACTTTTATCCAGGCCGCCGGCTATGCCATCGGCCAATCCTTGGCGGAACCGGCGTTACTGCAAGAGGCCCGGGAAATCCTGGAAGCCGCCCGCCGGCGCGGCGCCGAGGTGCCGATTCCCGAGGACGTGGTGGTGGCCAAGGAGTTCTCCGAAAGCGCCGTCCCCGTGCTCAAAAACGTCTCCGAAGTAGCCCCCGACGAAATGATCCTGGACATCGGCCCCAAGACCTGCGCCCGGTTGGAAGCTCTGCTGGCCGAGGCCGGCACCATCGTCTGGAACGGCCCGGTGGGGGTGTTCGAGCTGGCTCCGTTCAGCGCCGGCACCGAGCGGCTGGCTCGGGCCGTGGCCGCCTCCCGGGCGTTCTCCATCGCCGGCGGCGGCGACACCCTGGCGGCGGTGGCCAAGTACGGCATCGCCGACCGCTTGTCCTATATTTCCACCGGCGGCGGCGCCTTCCTGGAGTTTCTGGAAGGCAAGACCCTGCCGGCGGTGGAAATCCTCGAGCAAAGGGCGCGCCGCGCCTAGCGCGGCGGCTCTGAATTTCGAGTTCCGAGTTTCGGGTTCCGAGTTTTGAGTTAACCCGGAACTCGGAATTCAGAACTCAGAACTCGCTCATGCTTCGCCGCACCAAGATCGTCGCCACCCTGGGACCGGCTTCCAGCTCTCCCGCCGTGCTGGAGAGCATGATCGCCGCCGGCGTGGACGTGGTGCGGATGAATTTCTCCCATGGCGCGCCCGAGGAGCATCGGGCGCGGGCCGAGCTGGTGCGCTCCATCGCCCGGGCCCGAGGCACCACCGTGGGCGTGCTGGTGGATTTGCAAGGCCCCAAGATTCGTATCGGCCGCTTTCAGAACGGCAAGATCGCCCTCAAATCCGGAGATAAATTCATTCTGGATGCCCGCTGCAAGCAAGGGAACCAGGAACGGGTGGGCTTGGATTACAAGAACCTGCCCCAGGACGTCTCGCCGGGGACCACGCTGCTGCTGGACGACGGCCGCATCGTGCTGGGGGTGACGGAAGTCAAAGGCGCCAAAATCCATTGCGTGGTGGAGCAAGGCGGCGAACTCTCCGACAACAAGGGCATCAACCGCAAGGGCGGCGGCCTGAGCGCCCCGGCGCTGACCGGCAAGGATATCGAGGACATCAAGACCGCCGCCCTGCTCCGCGCCGACTATCTGGCGGTTTCCTTTCCGCGCAGCGCCGCCGATATGCGTTGGGCCCGGGATCTCATGGGACAAGCCGGCGGCAAAAGTTTTCTCATGGCCAAGATCGAGCGGGCCGAGGCGATTCCGGCCCTGGAAGAAATTCTCGAGGCTTCCGACGCCATTATGGTGGCGCGGGGCGATTTGGCGGTGGAGGTGGGGGACGCGGCGGTGCCGGCGCTGCAAAAGCGCATGATCGCCTTGGCCAGAAGCCACAACAAGCTGGTGGTGACCGCCACCCAGATGATGGAGTCCATGACGGCCAGTCCCGTCCCCACCCGGGCGGAAGTGTCGGACGTGGCCAACGCCGTGCTGGACGGCACCGATGCGGTGATGCTGTCGGCCGAAACCGCCGTCGGCGACTATCCGGTGGAAACGGTGACGGCCATGGCCCGAGTGTGCCTCGAAGCGGAAAAAGAGCAGGAATTTTCCCGGGAAGCGCACCGCAATCCGCAGCCGGTCACGGGAGTGGAAGAAGCCATCGCCCGGGCCGCGGTGTTTACCGCCCACAACCTGGGGGTCAAGGCCATCGCGGCCCTCACCCAAAGCGGCATGACGGCCTTGCTCATGTCTCGCATGACGGCCAGCGTCCCGATCTATGCCTTGAGCCCGGTGGTGGAGACGCGGCGCCGGGTCACCTTGTTCCGAGGGGTCTATCCGATCCGGTTTGCCGTCACCACCCGGGATTCCGAGCAAACCTTGCACTTGGCCGAGAATGAGCTGCTCAAGCGGGGCGCGGTGCAGCACGGCGACCTCATCGCCCTGACCATCGGCGAGCCGTTCGGCGAGGCGGGGGGGACCAACACCTTGAAAGTGGTGCGGGTGGGGGAACATCGCAAGGCATAAGGATTTTCGTTCAAGGAGAAGCAAACCATGGCTTTGGTTTCCATGCGGCAGTTGCTGGACCACGCGGCGGAGCACGGCTACGGCCTGCCGGCTTTCAACGTCAACAATCTGGAGCAGGTGCAAGCCATCATGCAGGCCGCCGGCGCCTGCGACAGCCCGGTAATCTTGCAAGCCTCGGCGGGGGCGCGCAAGTACGCCGGCGAAGCTTTTTTGCGGCATCTGATCCTCGCCGCGGTGGAGAGCTACCCAGATATTCCCGTGGTGTTGCACCGGGACCACGGCGCTTCCCCCGCGGTATGCGTGAGCGCCATCCGCAGCGGCTTTTCCAGCGTCATGATGGACGGCTCGCTGCTGGAAGACGCCAAGACCCCTTCCTCTTACGCATATAACGTCGAGGTGACCCGCCAGGTGGCGGACCTGGCCCATGCGGTGGGCGTCACGGTGGAAGGCGAGCTGGGCTGCCTGGGTTCCCTGGAAACCCTGCAAGGCGACAAGGAAGACGGCCACGGCGCCGAGGGCACCCTGACCCGCGACATGCTGCTCACCGATCCGGAGCAGGCCGCCGACTTCGTTCGGCGGACCGGCTGCGACGCCCTGGCCATCGCCATCGGCACTTCCCACGGGGCCTACAAATTCACCCGCAAGCCCACCGGGGATATTCTCGCCATCGACCGCATCAAGGAAATCCATCGCCGCATCCCCAATACCCATTTGGTGATGCACGGCTCCAGCAGCGTTCCCCAGGAATGGCTCGACGTGATCCGCGAATACGGCGGCCGGATGAAGGAAACCTTCGGCGTGCCGGTGGAGCAGATTCAAGAAGGCATCCGCCACGGCGTGCGCAAGGTGAACATCGACACCGACATCCGGCTGGCCATGACCGGCGCCATCCGCCGCGCCCTGGCCGAGGATCCGGCCGAATTCGATCCGCGCAAATACCTTAAGGCCGCCACCGAGGCCGCCCGGGAGATTTGCCGCGCTCGCTTCGAAGCCTTCGGCTGCGCCGGCATGGCCAGCCGCATCCGGCCCCTCCCCCTGGAAAAAATGGCCGAGCGCTACGCCAAAAAAGAGCTGGATCCGATCATCCGTTAAAGAGAATCGGCTCCGCGCTTGAGGCCGGCTAAACGCGGCGGTCACACCCCGCCACTATCTTGCCAGGTCCCCGACGGAGTCATCCGCCGTCACGGGGATTTCTGCGGGCGGTGATGAGAAAGATCGGGTAACGGCGCGGCGTGCCCGCCGGGTCACACTTCTCGACCGTGTAGGCGGTGGTCGCCGTCACTGCCTGCAGGTCCAGCCCGGTCAGAGTGGCGACCAGTTTGGCGCGGTCGAAACCCTGATGCATGATGCCGGGCACGTCCGGCCCGTGAAAGCTGCCGTCCTCGCGGTCGAGATCGGCCAGCGCCACCCAGCCGCCCGGCTGCAACAGGTCACGAAAAAGCCCCAGCATCTGCGTCACGTCATCGATGTGATGCAGGGTCATGCTGGTAAAGATAAGGTCAAAGCGCTCCGCCGGAAGCGGTTCGCAGGTGAGGTCCAGGCGGCGGGTTTCGATCTGGTCGAGACCCGCGGCGCGGCGCTTGCGTTCTAGCACCCCCAGCATGGCGGGCGCCACGTCCGCCGCCACGATATGGCCCAGCCGGCCGGCCAGCAGCACGCTGACCAGACCGGTGCCGCAGCCGTACTCGAGGGCGCGCATATCCGCCCGCAGCGGGATCTGCGCGGCGATGGCGGTGGCCACGCCATGGGCAATATCGGCCCGCAGCGGACTGTCATCCCAGTCCGCGGCCAGGGCGTTGAAGCGATCGAGGTTGGCGAGGGTGGCGGTCATGGTCGGCTCCAAACGATATAGATGCGCCATAGTATCATCGGCCGTGCAGGGCATTCCGATTTGCCCATGGCCTTCAGCCCGGCGCCAGCAGCTCCAGCAGCGCCGCGCCGTAATTCTCCAGCTTGCGGGCGCCGATTCCCGGGATGTGGCGCAGGGCCGCGAGGCTCCGCGGGCGTTCCCGCACCAGTTCCAGCAGCGTGGCGTCGTGCAGGATGACGTAGGCGGGAACGCCGTGGGCTTTGGCCGTTTGGGAGCGCCAGGCGCGCAGCCGCTCCCATAAGGCGTGTTGCGGTCCGCCGAGTTCCGCGCCGATTTTTCCGTTGCGGCCGGCGGGTTTCTTCTTCTCCGTTTCCGCCGCTCGGCGCAATGCCACCGGTTGCCCGCCCGTCAACACCGACCGGCTGGCCTCGGTGAGCAGCAGCCCGCCGTGGGCCGGGTCCGCCGCCAGCAGGCCCAGCGCCACCATCTGACGGAACACCGCCCGCCATTCTTTTTCAGCCAGTTCGGCGCCGATGCCGAAGGTGGAAAGGGCGTGGTGCCCCCATTGCCGCACCCGCTCCCCGTCCCGGCCCAGTAGCACATCGATGACGTGGCCGGCGCCGAAGCGCTGGCCGGTGCGATAGACACAGGACAGAGCCTTTTGCACGGCTTCCGTGGCGTCCCAGGTTCGCGGCGGCTCCAGGCAGTTGTCGCAGTTGCCGCAGGGGGTGCTGGATTCGCCGAAGTA
>JAHFQX010000022.1 GCA_023259135.1 Betaproteobacteria bacterium
GACGGTTTGCCGAGAAAAGGATCGTTAATAAACGTCTCCGTCTTGGCAGGCGTGGGAGCGATAGTGGCGATGGGAATTCTGTGTGCGCAAGTGGGTTCAATCGTTCGACCGGCTTGCGCTTTCGATGAATATTATGCGTTCCCCCGGCCGCCAGTTCGCCGGGTTCGCATCCACGAATGTGCGGCTCGATCCATCCCTCATCCGGATAGTGACTTCGTAGCTCCTGGCCGACGTCCCCGGCATCTCGTTTTGGCCGCCCCTTGGCGCCCCTCCTTCGCCGAGTTGCTCGATCTCCCGCGTGGACACGACGACGCCGCATTCCGCGCACTTCACCCTGACGCGCGGCGGGAACTTGTCGAGTGCGAGGGCGGCGTCCGCTACGTCGGTCGAGGTCGGCGTCCAAGCCATCACGGCTGCAATTCCAGAGGCGCCAAGCAGAATCACCGCGATGCCCCCGATCAGCAGCCGCAAGTATGGGGCTTCATTGGCTTGCATTTTCATCACAAGTCTCCTGCGTCATTTGAAGAGGGTTCCGTGTCGGTGGATCTGGGTCAATTACCGATCGTCACGCCAATGGTCCCCCACACTCGGGGTTTTCTCTGTGCGCTGTCGCTCGTAGTGCGGACACTGCGTTGATCGCCGTAACAGTCACTGGGAGGCTCTCCCAGGATATTGTTCCACCGCGGGTCCTGGTCGGCGGACCTGCGCTATGCGCGCCAGCGTACCTAAGCGTCCGGGTAACTTGGCGTATCTTTCGTTATGTCCTTTGCAATCTGGGTGCTCATCATCGGCGCGCTGCTGATCACAATGGCCCTGTCGGGCACATTGCTGAAGCGGCTCCCCCTGAGCACCGCCATACTTTATCTTGCCGCCGGTTACGGGCTCGGTCCCGCCGGATGGGCCGTCATGGCGCCCGATCCGCTGATCTACTCCCTCATTCTGGAAAGAATGACGGAAGTGGCGGTGCTCATCTCGCTGTTCGCCGTCGGTCTCAAGCTCGGTCTTCCCTTGTCGGACAAGGGCTGGCGCCTGCCGGCGCGTCTCGCAGTTTTTTCAATGACGATTACGGTAGCGCTGATCGCCGCGATCGGAATGCTGGGCCTCGGCCTTTCGCTGGGCGCAGCCATCCTGCTCGGAGCGATCCTCGCGCCGACCGACCCGGTTCTGGCCTCGGATGTCCAGGTGATCGAGGCGAACGATCGTGACCGCTTGCGCTTCAGCCTGACGGGCGAAGGGGGCTTAAACGACGGCGCCGCCTTTCCGTTCGTGATGCTGGGCCTGGGCATGCTCGGCCTGCACGACCTGGGCGCGTGGGGCTGGCGTTGGCTCGCGGTGGATGTGCTCTGGGCGACTGCCGGCGGCTTGCTGATCGGCGGCGCGCTGGGCACGCTGATCGGGAAGCTGGTGGTCTATTTGCGCAGCCGCCACCAGGAGTCCGTCGGACTCGACGAATTCCTGGCGCTGGGCCTCATCGCACTGGCCTACGGGCTTGCCGTGCTCAGCCATACCTATGGTTTTCTGGCCGTTCTTGCCGCAGGCCTCGCTCTGCAGCGGGTGAAGGAACAGCCGGGAAAAATTCTCCATTCAGCCGCTCGGGAAACGGGTCTTCAGAGCAAGCAGGCCCACGAAGCGCTTGCCATCAATTCGAAATATGCCAGCGCCTACATGAGGCAAGAGGTGCAGAGCTTCAACGAACAACTGGAGCGAATCGCGGAGGTGGCGATCGTTCTGGCGGTCGGCGCGATGCTCGCGTACACCTATTTCCCCGCCAGCGCTGTCTGGTTTGTCCCGCTCTTGCTCCTGGTTGTGCGTCCCGTGTCGGTATGGATTGGATTGCTCGGCGCGCCGGTATCGCGCGATCAGCGCATCCTGATCTCCTGGTTCGGCATCCGCGGCATCGGCTCAATTTACTACTTGATGTACGCGGTCAACCATGGTCTGCCTCGCTCCCTGGCGGGGGAAATCATCGCGCTCACGCTCACCATGGTGGCGGTCTCCATCGTGCTGCACGGGATCTCCGTGACCCCGCTGATGAGTCTCTATGCGCGGAGGAAAGCACGGCGTTCCGGACGCTGACAGGCGCGGGGGCGTGTGACCTTCCCGCCCGAGATTACTCACTATGCACAGGCCACGCCATGCCCCCTTGTTGCGTCTGTGCGGTGTGGTACATATAATGGCGCGGGAGGCCCATACACGGCTTGTGACGGCTATTTCATCCAGCGGCGTCGGTGGGGCCGTTCGATCGTGCCTGATGACAAGGAGGTTCATCATGCCTTCCCCCCCCCCCCCCCCCCCCGCGCGTCAGAACCACCTTCTCGCCGCCCTGCCGGCGGACGAATATGCGCGCCTTTCCCCGCATCTGGAACTGGTCCCGATGCCGCTGGGTGATGTGCTTTACGAGTCCGGCGTTCAGATGCGCCACGTCTTTTTCCCCACCACCTCCATCGTGTCCCTGCTCTACGTCATGGAGGATGGCGCATCGGCCGAAATCGCCGTGGTCGGCAACGAGGGCATCGTCGGTGTCTCCCTCTTCATGGGCGGCGAAACCACGCCCAGCCGGGCCGTCGTGCAAAGCGCCGGCTACGCCTATCAGATGAAGGGGCAGTTGCTGAAGGACGAATTCAGGCGCGCCGGCCCGATGCAGAATCTATTGCTGCGTTACACCCAGGCGTTGCTGACGCAAATGGCGCAGACGGCGGTGTGCAACCGGCATCATTCACTCGACCAGCAGCTCTGCCGCTGGCTGCTACTCTCCCTCGACCGCTTGCCCTCCAGCGAACTGGTTATGACGCAGGATCTGATCGCCAACATGCTGGGGGTGCGCCGCGAGGGCGTCACGGAAGCCGCCGGCAACGTGCAGAAGGCCGGCTTGATCGCGTACCGCCGTGGCCGCATCACCGTGCTCGACCGAGCGGGGTTGGAGGCGCGGGCCTGCGAGTGCTACGCGGTGGTCAAGAAGGAGTTCGAGCGCCTGCTCCCGGAGGCAACCGCTTCGTAAGCCGGTTGGCCATTGTTCCCTCCCACTCCAGGATCCGCTGTGCGCTGGTGTACATCGTATAAGCGGACGAAATGAGGCGATCGGATGCCCTCCACGAAAAAGACCCCCGGACATAAGCTGCCCGGGGGCCGGAACCCGCCAATCAACCATTAAGGGGAGGGAGGCAATTGGCAGAGGGAGGAAGTTGAATTATTCGCATCTGCGCCAAGCATCTCTGTACGGCGCCACAGGGTAGAGTCCATGGACGTGGTGTAAATCCAATGTGATGGTAGCAGCCATCGAAATCTCCGGTAAGCCGGTAAGGTTGAGTTTACGAAGACTTAACCCCACAAAGGAGAAGACGATGGCTGACAACAGCGCTGGATTTGCGCATCCCCAAGCTTCGGAGCGGCAGCGACTTTCCCTCGCGGCTGTCCGAGAAGGCCATCGCGGCGGGGGTGCAGGAAGCCTGGATTGGCGGCGTGGGCACGCGCAAGGTGGACGACCTGGCGCAAGCCCTGGGGATTTCCGGCATCAGCCAATCCCAGGTCTCGGCGCTGTGCGCCGAGATCGACGAACGGGTGAACTCGTTCCTCAACCGCCCGATCGAGGGCGAATGGCCGTACCTGTGGCGGGATGCCCCCTATCTCAAGGTGCGCCAAGGCGGGCGCGTGGTATCGGTGGCGGCTATAATTGCCTGGGCGGTAAACCAGGGCGGCCGACGCGAGATCCTGGGGCTGGCGATTGGCGAATCCGAAGCCAAGCCCTTCTGGGTGAAGTTTCTGACCCGCTTGAAACAGCGGGGACTCCCCGGCGTGAAACGGGTGATCTCGGACGCGCATGAGGGGCTGAAGGCCGCGATGGCCCAGGTGTTCTCGGCCAGCTGGCAGCGCTGCCGGGTGCACTTCATGCGCAACCTCCTGGCCTGCGTGGCCAAGTCGAACCAGTCGCTGGTGGGCACGCTGGTGCGCCAGGTGTTCGTGCAGCCGGTCAAACATTGAGGCTGTATAAAAAGTTCTGAAACATGTCCATGGCACCAAAAGGGACAAAACTCGCGGTCCCATTGCATCACAAAGAACCGTCCGCGATTTTCATGATGAATGACGCCGTGGCTGATTCTCGGCCGATGCCTCCGGCTTGATCGCCGCAAAGCGCAGCCGCACGTAGTCCGCGGTCCAATTGCCTTCGGCGTCGCAAAAAGCCGGGCGCAAGGCTTCCACTACTTCGGAGATGAATCGCTCCCGCTCGGCGGGCAGCAAGATGGAGGTGAACGGCTGAGCGAAGGTTTCCAGCCAGCCGCCGACATCGCCCGGCAGGCGGGTGGGACGGGGGAAGGGGGTGACGAATCGGACCGAGAATCCCTGGGCCTCCAGCAGGGCGCGGAACGCTTCGGCGCTGGGGAAGCACCAGGGATTGAGCGCCGCGGCGTCGACGCCGCGCCTGCCCAGAGCCGCTTCCAAGGCCGCCACGATGGTGGCGATGTTGCCCGCTCCGCCCATCTCGCCGACGAACCGGCCGCCCGGCTTGAGGGCCCGCCAGATGCCGGCGATGACTCGCGGCAGGGATTGCATCCAGTGCAGCGCGGCGTTGGAAAACACCGCGTCGAATTCCTGATCGAAGATCAGCGCTTGGCCGTCCATGACCCGCGCATCCAGACCCCGCAGTCTGGCGCCGGCCACCATCTCGGGGCTGGCGTCCACGGCCACCACCCGGCTGCCGCCGGCGCCGAGTTTTGCGGTAAGGGCTCCGTCGCCGCAGCCCACGTCAAGGATGCGCTCGCCGGCGCGGGGGGCCAGCACGTCCAGCAGCGAGGCCCCCAGGTCGGAGACGAAACGGGCGTTGCTGGCGTAAAGCCGCGGATCCCAACGCTGACGGCTGCGGTCGGGGGCTGCCGCGGAGGGCGGGGAAAGCGGACCCGATTCGGTCTGCCCGGACGGCAGAGCGTAATGAGCAAACGCCCGGCTGACCTTGCCGCGAAGACCGAAATGGAACACCTCGGCGCTCAAGCCTCGGTGCCCCCTGTAGTAGAGCGTCACGCTGTTCACTCCGGCCAGCACGTTCACCAAATCGAAATGCAGGCTCGGCGCGGCTTGCAGGGCCTTGGCCCAATAAGCCGCCACTTGGGCCTTGCCCCGCAGCGTGCCCGAGGGTTCTCCGGCAATGGTGACGATGGCCGGAGAGGACATCTCGAAATCATCCTCGTAGTGCTCCAGGATGCGCTCCAGATCGTGGGAATTCCACGCTTCCAGCCATTCCTTGGCAAATGCCTCGGCGAAATGTTGATCTATGACTATGTCGTTCTCCGACCCGATTCAATGCGTTGCCATGATCCTAGATGACGTTCAGGAACGGCTGCCCAAATAGGCCCCGCCGCTCACCAAGGCCAGCCCGCCCAACAGCCAGCCGGTCAGCGGTTCTCCCAGCAAGGGCACGGCGGCCAGCCCGGAAATCGCTGGCACCAGGGCCATGAAAGTGCCGAGCCGGGTCGGCCCGATCCGTTCCGCCGCCTTCATGTAAAGAATCATGGCGACGATCACCACGATGATCCCTTGATAAACGGCCTGGCCGGCGATCAGGGACCACGGCGCGGCGGCCAGTTGCTTGGGCAGGAAAAAAACATAGATGGGCAGATAGACCAGGGCCGCCAGCAAGGCCACGCCGATGGTGGCATCCCACGGGGCCACGGTCCAGCGCCGCGCCAGCACCGTATACAGCGCCCAGCAGAGGGACGCGCCCAGGATCAGCAGATCGCCCCGCCAAGTTTCCGCATCGCCGCGTAAAACATCCGTCCCCAGGCAAGCCACTCCCGCGGCGATGATCCCCAGCCCCAACCAGCGTCGCGCCGAAGGCCGCTCATCCAGCAGCAACCAAGCGAATGCCGCCACTTCGAACGGCAGCAAGCCGGACAGCAGAATGGCCCCGTGCACCGCCGGCGCGTAGGCGAAGCCGGAATACACCAGCAGCGAATATCCCAGCCCGCCGAACAACGCCAGGGCCGCCAGCCTCCCCGCCGGTAGACCCACCCCGCCGCGCATGGACAGCGCCGGCAGCAACAGCACCGCGGCGGTCCCAAAACGCAAGGCCGTGATATCCAGGCCCGTCAAGACACTGGTGCCTCCGATCCGGGACACCAAGGCAAACCCGGACCAAATGGCCACGGTCAGCGCAGCGAACAAATATCCTTGGGCAAATCGGGAATCGGCCATGGCTTGCGGCGACGGAAAACCTTGAGGCTGGGTTCAGAGGGTTCGGATCCGGAGACTCATTCCGATTCCCCCGCTCCCCGGTCCCGCATCACCCGGCGAATGAGGTCGGAGGCAAAACCCCGTTGCAGCAAAAAACGGTACTGCTTGGCCCGTTCCCGCGGATCGGCCGGAGGCTCGGGAAATTTCCGGCGCAGCACGGCCCGGGCGGTTTCCTCCTCGGTGCCGGCCAACTGTTCCAAGGCTTGACCGGCCACCGCCTCGTCTATGCCCTGCTCCTTGAGCTTTTGTCCGATGCGCCGGGAGCCGTACTTGGCCCGTTCCCGGTGGATGGCCTGCTCCGCCGCCCGCCGGTCGGAAAGCCAGTTGTGGGCTTCCAGTTCGGTGAGCAAGGCGTCCAGATCTTCCGGGGATGGGGCGTGGGGCGCCAGCTTGCGGCGCAGCTCGGCGCGGGAATGTTCGCGGCGGGCGAGCCAGGCCAGGGCCCGGCGGCGCAGCTCCGCCGCGGCGCTCACTGCGGTTCCGCCGCTCCCGCTGGGCCGCCCGCCACGCCCAGGGCGGAACGAATCTTCATCTCGATTTCCTGAGCCATTTCCGGGTGTTCTTTCAGATACTCCCGGACGTTGTCCTTGCCCTGGCCGATGCGCTCGTTGCCGTAGCTGTACCAGGCGCCGGATTTCTCGATGAACTTGTGGGTCACGCCCAGTTCGATGATCTCCCCTTCCCGGGAAATGCCTTCGCCGTAGAGGATGTCGAATTCGGCCTGGCGGAAAGGCGGCGCCACTTTGTTCTTCACCACCTTGACGCGGGTCTCGCTGCCGATGACTTCATCGCCCCGCTTGATGGAGCCGGTCCGCCGGATATCCAGGCGTACCGAGGCGTAGAATTTCAGCGCATTGCCGCCGGTGGTGGTCTCGGGATTGCCGAACATGACGCCGATCTTCATGCGGATCTGGTTGATGAAAATCACCAGGGTGTTGGAACGCTTGATGTTGGCGGTGAGCTTGCGCAGCGCCTGGGACATGAGCCGCGCCTGCAAGCCCATTTGCGGCTCGCCCATCTCGCCTTCGATTTCCGCCCGGGGAGTCAGCGCCGCCACCGAGTCCACCACCACCAAATCCACCGAACCGGAACGCACCAGCATGTCGGCGATCTCCAGCGCCTGCTCGCCGTTGTCCGGCTGGGAGATCAGCAGATCGGAGATGTTCACCCCCAGCTTCTGGGCATATTGGGGATCCAGGGCGTGCTCCGCGTCGATGAAGGCGGCGGTGCCGCCCAGCTTCTGCATCTCGGCGATGACTTGCAGGGTGAGGGTGGTTTTGCCGGAGGATTCCGGGCCGTAAATCTCCACCACCCGGCCCCGCGGCAATCCCCCGACTCCCAGCGCAACGTCCAGCCCGAGGGACCCGGTGGACACCACCTGGATATCCCGGGCCACCTCGGCTTCGCCCAGCCGCATGATGGAGCCCTTGCCGAACTGCTTTTCAATCTGCGACAGGGCCGCCTGCAGAGCCTTGCTTTTGTTTTCTTCCATATTTAAGACCTCCCTTGCGAACGATTCATTATGGCATATCGGGCAAGCCCGAGAACCCTTAGCGGCGTCAAAACCCCCGCGACACCCGCTCCAACAGTCCCTCCAGGGCGGCTCGCACGGTAGCGCGGCGCACCGCCTGCCGATTGCCGGAAAAATACAGGGTTTGGGTTTCCGGCGTCCCGCCGGGGCCGGCCCAGGCAAAGCACACCGTCCCCACCGGTTTTTCCTCGGTGCCGCCGTCGGGACCGGCGATTCCGCTCACCGCCGCCGCCCATTCGGCGCGGCTTTTACGCAACGCTCCCGCCGCCATTTCGCCTACGGTCTGTTCTGAAACCGCGCCCCAGCGGGCCAAGGTCTCCGGCGACACCCCCAACATTTCCTCCTTGGCGGCATTGCTGTAAGTGACGAAACCCCGGTCGAACCAGCGGGAGCTGCCGGGGATGCGGGTAACGGCTTCGGCAATGCCGCCGCCGGTGCAGGATTCCGCCAGCGCCAGCATCCCGCCCCGCTCCAGCAGCGCCTCTCCCAAACGCCGCGCCAAATCAGTCACCCTATGCTCGTCGCCGCTCATCTACATCACCCAGGTTTTCCAGGCGGCCAGCGGCAGCAGGGCATAAAAAGCCGCCAACAAATCGTCGGCCATCACCCCCAGCCCGCCTCCCAGGCGCCGCTCCAGGGCCCTGATGGGCGGCGGCTTGACGATATCCATGAAGCGGAACGCCATAAAAGCCCACACCTGCCACCTCGGCTCGTCGGGGGTAAAAAACAACACCAGCAGAAAAGCCACGGTTTCGTCCCACACCATGGCCGGATGATCGGGCGCCCCCAGGTCCCGGCCGGTCCGCTCGCAGGCCGCCACCCCCACCATCGCCAGCGCCAGCCACAGGCCGAGAAAAGTCCAAGGCGTCAGGCTGGGGGCCAGCGCCCAGAACAGCGGAAAGGCCAGCAGGGCGCCGAAGGTGCCGGGGGCCAGCGGAATCAGGCCCAGGCCAAAGCTCAAGGCCACAAGCCGAGCCGGATGCCCGGTCATGAAACTCCAATTGGCGGGAGTCGTCCCCAGCTTAGCGAAAGTGGTCAAAGCCCTTCTCCGCAAAATCCAAGGTCCGGCCGTCGGCATCCACCACCCGCACTCCGCTGCCCTCCTCCACCCGGCCGATGCGGGTCAGGGAGGGGGCCAAGATTCGGGACAAAGCCTCGATCCGGGAGCGCCGCCGACGACCGGCGGTGAAGCACAATTCATAGTCGTCCCCGCCGGCCACCAACGCCACGCGGGCCACGGGGTCGGTCAGATGGCGCTCCATCACCGGGGAGCGGGGCAGCCGCCGCCATTCCACCACCGCCGCCACCGCCGAACGCTCGGCGATATGCCCCAGATCCGCCAGCAGCCCATCGGACACGTCGATGGCGGCGCGGGCGATGCCCCGCAGCGCCAGGCCCAAGCTCACCCGCGGCTCGGGAGTATGCAGAGCCGGCAGACAGGCGGCCAGGTCCCGGGGAGAAAGTTGCAGGCGATGGTGGAAGGCCGCCAGCGCTAGAGCCGCGTTCCCCAGGTGGCCGGACACCCAGATGTCATCCCCGGGCCGCGCGGCATCGCGGCGCAAGGCATGGCGGGCCGGTACTTCGCCCAGAATGGTGACGCAGATATTGAGGGGACCGCGGGTGGTGTCCCCGCCCACCAACTCCACGCCGAAGCGCCGCGCCAAGGCCCAAAAGCCTTCGGCAAAGGACGCCAGCCATGCCGGATCGGCCTCCGGCAGCGCCAGGGACAGCGTGGCCCAGCGCGGCGTCGCCCCCATGGCCGCCATGTCCGACAGGTTCACCGCCAGGGCCTTGTGGCCCAGAGCACGAGGATCCGCATCAGGAAAAAAATGCCGGCCCGCCACCAGCATGTCGGTGGAAATCGCCAGGGCGCCGCCCTTGCCGCCGACGGACAGCAGCGCCGCATCGTCCCCCACCCCCAGCAGCGCGCCCGGCGCGGGGTGGGTGAAATAGGTGCGGATCAGGTCGAATTCATTCATCCGCGCTGACCTTCTGGGAAAAAACTCAAGCCTGGATTTTTTTGTGAACCGAGGTTCCGGACGGTCGAGTCTCGTGGGGCCGCAAAACCGCCGCCAGCTTGTCCAGCACGCCGTTGATGTATTTGTGGCCGTCGGTGCCGCCGTAGGATTTGGCCAGTTCCACGGCTTCGTTGATCACCACTCGATAGGGAATTTCGGGACGGAATTGCAGCTCGTAGGCGGCCAGCAGCAGGATGGCGTGCTCCACCGGCCGCAGCGACTCCACCGAGCGATCCAGCAAAGGAGTGAAGGCCGCTCGCAGGGCTGGCGCGTGGGCCACGCTGCCCCGCAGCAGTTCGCTGAAGTAGGCCGCCTCGACCCAGCGGAATGCCTTGCGCTCGGCGAATTCCTGCTCCAAGGCGGGCCAGGAGTCTGGATTCAGCAGCCACTGGTAGAGCCCTTGCAGCACCAGCTCCCGGGCTTTGCTGCGGCTATTTCTCATCGAGCTTAAGCAACAGGTTGGCCATCTCGATGGCGACGCGGGCTGCGTCGGCGCCCTTTTCGGCCATCCGATGCAAGGCTTGGCCTTCGTCCTCGGTGGTAAGAATGGCGTTGACCACCGGGATGCCGGTTTCCAATTGCACCTCCATCAAGCCGCGGGCGGATTCGTTGGACACCACCTCGAAATGGTAAGTCTCGCCGCGGATCACCGCCCCCAAGGCGATCAGGGCATGAAAATCCTCGGTCAGGGCCATCTCGCGCAGGGCCAGCGGCAGTTCCAAGGCCCCCGGCACCGTGACCAGCAAAACATCCTCGTCCCGCACGCCGTGCTTGGCCAGTTCCGCGACGCAAGCCGCCAGCAGGCCGTCGCCGATCTCCTCGTTGAAGCGGCTCATGGCCATGCCGATGCGCAAGCCTTCGCCGGCCAGGTCGGATTCGATTTCCAAAATTTGGTTATAACGGGCCACGGACTATTCCTCGGATGGGTTGGGGTTGAGGTAACCGGTCACCTCCAAGTCGAAACCGGTCATGCTGGGCATTTTACGGGGGGTGGCCAGCAAGCGCATCTTGCCGACTTGGAGATCCCGAAGAATCTGCGCGCCGATGCCGTAATTGCGCAAATCCATCTTGGTTCGAGGAGGCGCGGCGGCCACCGGCAGCTTGGCTCGTTCCAGCAATTCCTCGGCGCTTTCGGAACGATGCAGCAGCACCATGACGCCCCGCGGCGCCTGGGCGATGGCCTCCAGGGCCCGGGGAATGCTCCAGGAATGGGGGCCGCCGCCCTTGTCGAGGAAATCCATGGCCGATATCGGTTCGTGGACCCGCACCAGGGTCTCCTGCTCCGGCCGGATATCGCCCTTTACCAGGGCCAAGTGGGTGCCGTGGCTGACCTGCTCGGTATACACCACTAAAGTCAGGGAACCCCAGGCCGTTTCGATGGGCCGCTGCGTCACGCGCCGCACCAGGGATTCGATACGGCTTCGATGGTGGATGAGATCGGCGATGGTGCCGATCTTCAAGCCATGCTGCCGGGCGAAGGACACCAGATCCGGAAGCCGGGCCATCTCGCCGTTATCCTTGAGAATTTCGCAAATCACCGAAGCCGGCTCCAGGCCCGCGAGCTGCGCCAGATCACAGCCCGCCTCGGTGTGACCGGCCCGCACCAGCACTCCGCCGGGCTGCGCTTTCAGGGGGAAAATATGGCCCGGCTGGACCAAATCCTCGGGGCGGGCATGCTTGTTCACCGCCGCCCGGATGGTGCGAGCCCGGTCGGCGGCGGAAATCCCCGTGGTCACGCCCTCGGCGGCCTCGATGGAAATCGTGAAATTGGTTCCCAAAGGCGAACGGTTCAGGGAAACCATCAGGGGCAGATCGAGCTGCCGGCAGCGGGCTTCGGTCAAGGTGAGGCAAATCAACCCCCGGCCGTAGCGGGCCATGAAATTGACGCTCTCGGGAGTGGCGAATTCGGCGGCTTGGACCAGGTCACCCTCGTTCTCCCGGTCCTCCTCGTCCACCATCACCACCATCTTGCCGGCTCGGATGTCGGCGATGATTTCTTCAATAGGACTAACCATGTCTTTAGGCAGGCTATCGCGATGAGACAACCCCGTCGGGGGCCGCCGGAAAAGAGCTTTATTGTACACGGACGGGGTGCGGCCCGGACGCTCCCTCACAGGGACTGGTCAAGAGCCCATCAAGACAGGCATGGTCATTGTCGGACGGCAAGCAGCCCCTTCCACGCCCTCGTCCTCGCGTCCCTGCCCCACTCAACTCAACCGCCAAACCGTGCCGCCAGACCGGCGAGCGTGGTGTTCTCGGCGATCTCGTCATGCGGAATCAGCAAGTAACGCCATGGCTTGTCGCCATAAGTTGCCGCATGATCCGAGGCATTCGCGCACCATTTGATGGCGGCTTCCTTCTTGGCGACGACAACCGGATTTTCGAGCTCCCTGCGCATCTTGGGTTCGAGCATGTATTTCGTATCATCGGTTTCCGCAACGAAGTCCGGCTGGTATTCCAGATGGTCGGCGCCCTGCCGGTAGTAGATCTGGAACTGGCCCTTGGCCGGCTTGAACCAGCGGATCGCCTCCCGCTCCAGGATCACCGCGAGCTTGCGCTCCGCGTCGGAGTCAAATTTCTGGACGGGGTACAGGCAGCGCCGGAAGCCGCCGAACAGGTACTTCGCCATATTGCTCTTGTCGGCGGGCGAGACCCGGTAGTCGGCCGGCGGCTCCTGGGCGAAATAGGTGTAGGCGCTCGGTTTCAGTTCCGTGAAACCCTTGCTCACCTTCACTTCATAGCCAACGTTGTCCTCCCAGTAGTGCTCCTGCATCTGGGCGTGGATGAATCGCGCAATGTCGCGCTGGTAGCAACGCAGCACCTTCCCCGTGTCCTCCTCCGACAGGTAGGAACGGAAATGCCTTACCGTCTGCGCCGCGAGGTCATAGAGAAGATCGGCGTGATCGTCGTAGCAGATGTCATTGAAGTCCATGAGGCCGCTCACCACGTAATCATCGAGGCGCGCCTCCTCGATCCCGCCGCGGCCGAGCGCCAGCACCTCGAGCTGATGGGTGCGCAGATGCCGGATCCACAACTCGTCCGACACCGCCGGATATTTGAGAGTGTCGAGCTTGAGGGTGAACGGCTTGAAGCCCGACTTCACCTCGCCTTTGGGCACGACAAGAATCCGCGGGATGTCAATCATCTGCTGGGTGACCAGCTCCACCGTCTTGGCTACTACCGCCGCGATGTCCGGCTTTTCGGCCATCCCCTCCAGTTCCAGTTGCGCGGGCTGACGCTGCTCTTCCACCGCCTTGACGATCGCGGCCTGGATCTCGGGCTTCTTGAGATGGGCCACGGTCGGCAGGGTCTGCGGCTGATTTTCCAGCTTGCGGATCACCTCCCAGGCAATCTGCGCGAGTTTCTGCTCCTCCGGCTTGTCGAAGGCCGGCGCCTGCCCCGTTCCGGCGACTGTGGCGCTTCCCGTCGCGTGATCGGGTCGCAGCCCCAGCTTGGTCGCAAGCATGGATTGCGACACCACCGTCGCCGTCTTCTGGCCGAACTGCGCCGGATCGAGTTCCACCGCCTGCAGCCGGATCGCGGAATCGGGCTTGCCGGCTTCGTCAATGATCTCCTGGAACCTGTCGTGAGCGACGATGTTGAGCCGGTCCACGGCCGTCACCCCGGTCCGCTTGCCGTAGGGCAGGCGCAGCCCGCGCCCGATGGACTGCTCGATCAGGATGCGCGCATTCGCCGCCCGCAGCGGGACGATGGTGTAGAGATTGGTCACGTCCCAGCCTTCCTTCAGCATGTTGACGTGAATCACGATCTCGGTCGGTTCCTCCGTATGCTCCACCTTGAGCAGGCGCTCAATCATCGCCTCTTCCTCGGCACCCGTCCTGCTGGAATCCACCTGGATGACTTTGTCTTTGTAGCGTCCCTCGAAGAAGCCGTCGGACTGGACGGTTTGCGTAAGCGCCGCCGCGTGCGTAGTGTCGCGCGCGATCACCAGCAGGAACGGCTTGACGATCGCTTGGCCGGTTTCCCGCGCATAGGTCTCCAGTTCCACCTTCACGCTCTCGTGCAGCCGCACGCCGTCTTCCAGCTTGAGCCGCTCGATCTCTTCCGGCGACATGCCCGCCGGATTGAAGTTCTTGCGCGTCACCACCGCCGGCTCCTTGACGAAACCATCGGCCATGGCGCGGCCCAGGGGATAGTTAACGATCACGTTCTTGAACGGCAGCGCGCTCCTGGCCGTTTCGACGAAGGGCGTCGCCGTCAGTTCGAGGCCGAGTATCGGTTTGAGTTCGTTGATCGCCCTGATCCCGGCGCTGGCGCGGTAGCGATGGGATTCGTCCATCAGCATCACCAGGTCGGGCAGGCCCGCCAGATAGTCGAAATAGCTTTCGCCGATGTATTCCGAAAGCCGTTTGATGCGGGGAGATTTGCCGCCGCGCACCTCGGCGTTGATCTTGGAAATGTTGAAGATGTTGATGCGCACGCTGTCGAACAGCACGCCGCTGGCCGGATCGCGCTGATCGTAGTTGTCGCCGGTAATGATCGCCGGGGCGTCGGTGGCGAACTCGGCAATGCCCTTGAAGACGTATTTCGGCGTATTCGGCGTGAAGTCCCCGATCAGCTTGTTGTAGATCGTGAGGTTGGGCGCCAGCACGAAGAAGTTGTTGATGCCGTGCGCCAGGTGCAGATAGCTGACGAAGGCGCCCATCAGCCGCGTCTTGCCTACTCCCGTCGCCAGCGCGAAGCACAGCGACGGAAACTCCCGCTCGAAATCCGTGACGGTCGGAAACTCGCTGCGAATGGCTTCCAGCGCGGTGGCCACGTCCGCTCCTTTGCCGGGCGGCGCGATTTCCGTGACGCGGTCGAGAATTTCCAGCGAGCGGCGCTGAGGCGCGCGCAGCGACAGGCGGCCGGCGATGGCGTTCACATGGCGGCTGGTCATATGCCGTCCCCGGCGGAGCCGTCGCCGGACTCCGACAACACGCGTCGCGCGGCGCGACTCAGCGCAGAAATTTTCGTCTGCACGATGCTCCACACCACCGCAGGGTCGAGCGCGAAGTACCGATGCGCAACGATGTCCCTGAAGCGCGCCGCGCCGGCCACTTCCGGCATCCGGGCCTTGGCTTCTTCGGGCAGACGCTTGGCCGCCTCGCCGACGATCTCAAGGTTGCGCACCGTGGCATGAAACACCAGTGCGTCAGCCGCGAACGATTCACCGGACGCACCGGCGGTGAACTGCTCGATCAGACGGCATGCGTCCGCGATGTCTTCAAGATACAACGTCCAGTCACGCGACACGGAGCAGGTCCTTCTCGATGTGCCGCCGCAGGCGCGGCTTGATCATCGCCTCGGTGGCCAGGTCCACCTTCAAGCCGAACAACTCTTCGAGGTAGGTCTGCAGGCCGACATACCCATCGAAGGTCGCCGGGCCTTCGAACTCCACCAGCACATCAATATCGCTGTCGTCGCGCAGCTCGTCCCGTGCCGCCGAACCGAAAAGCGCGAGATGCCTCGCGCCGAACCGCTTCAGGAACTCGTCGCGATGTTGATTCAACAGATCCAGGATCATGGCTCGGTTCATAGCTTCGTCCTCAACGGGATTTCCGACACAGTGCATCGGAAATGCACATTATTCCCATGAAACGTCATAAGTCCAGCGCCTGCTGCCCCGCATTCTCCCCTCGCCCACTCGCGGGAGAGGAATCGGCATTTCCACTCCCCTCTCCCGCGAGCGGGAGAGGGGTCGGGGGAGAGGGCGGCGCCTCCGGCAAATTCTCCACCCGCAGACTGTAGTCGTCATGCCCCCACTCGCAGCGCGAGAGCACCTGCTTGGGAATCTTCTTCACCGTGAGATTCGAATACTCGCCCCGGCCGCGGAAAGCGGTGCATAGCACCAGCAGCGTGCGCTCCGGCCCCACCTCGTCGGAGAGTTGCTGAAGCTGCTCGTGGGTCAGGTTCGCCGTCGTGACGTAGATAAAATCCCGCTCGGTGGAATGGCCGTGCTGCCAGTACACCGAATCCGAGGGCGCATAGGTGAAGCCCTCCAGTTTGCACAGCGCCTCCGCCAGCATGGCGGCGTTGTAGCCGGTGTTGATGACCCAGTTGCCCCACTTGTCCTTTTCCAGCAGCGAGGGCGCGAGACGATAGTAGCGGAAGCCACCGCCGCCGCGCCACGAAACGGCCTCGGTGATGCCACCGGGGTCTTCGCCGTCAATGACCTTCTTCAGGCGCGGAATGATGTGGGTGTGGCAGTGCTCACCCAGCTCCACCATAATCCAGCGCCGGCCCATCTTGTGGGCGACGGCGCCGGTGGTGCCGGAACCGGCGAAGGAGTCGAGGACGAGGTCGCCTCTGTCAGTACAAATGTCCAACACTCGGCAAACAAGGTCTTCTGGCTTTGGTGTATCGAACACCGCCTCCTCGCCAAATAGCGCCTTCTGGTGCGCCTTTGTCTGGCGTGTTGTATCAAGGTCATTCCAAATTGTTGGGTGGGGTCGAGATGGGTTCTCAGGTGCGAATTCGCGTGTGTACGGAACCCATCTCTTACTGCCATTCTGCTCGCGGAGCTTCCAAATCAACTCGCTCTTCGCAATCAGATCGTCAACGGCAATCTTACCCAGCGCCCAGCGGGCTTCTCTGCCGTCATCATGGATGGGCAAGACCTCCGTGCCATCCGGCGCCACGACCGGAAAGAACATTGAGGGGCGATCTGATCGGAGGCTATTTTTTCCATTCTTTTTCAACAGGCGGTCTCTATAAGGGCGTGTGCTCTCCGAATCCGGAGGCCGATAGGCGTCAAGAATGGAAATGTCCTGACGCTGCTTGAACCCCCTAGCACCGGGCGTCTTGCTGACGCAAAGCACATACTCATGGTCAGGCGTAATGGGCACCTTGTTGTCGTTCGGGCTGTCAACCTTCTTCCAAATGAATGAGGTTACGAAGCAACCCCGCCCAAACACCTCATCGCACAACACCTTGAGGTAATGCGCCTCGTTGTCATCAATGGTGATCCACAGCGAACCGTCGTCGGACAGCAACCGTCGAATCAACTCCAGCCGGTCGCGCATCAGCGACAGCCAGATCGAATGCTCCACCCCGTCGTCGTAATGCGTGAAGGCGCTGCCGGTGTTGTAGGGTGGATCAATGAACACGCACTTCACCTTTCCCGAAAACTCCGCTTCCAGCGCCTTCAGCGCCAGCAGGTTGTCACCGAAGATCAGCCGATTGTCGAAAAAGTCAGTCTCCGTGACACGGTGTTTCGCGTGATAGGACTTCTCCGGCTCCTCCAGCAAAATCCGCGGCTCCAGCTTCGGCCGGTTCTCCTTGCCGATCCAGGTGAGTTCGAGTTTTTGTTTCTTCCTCATGCCGATTGTGCTTTGAGCGCGCGCAAGTTGGGTAGCAAGGCGGGAATATCGCCACGGATAATGCTCCACAGGGTGTCGTTATCGATCCCGAGATACCCGTGTATCAACCGGTTGCGCGCAGCGATGACGAGCCGCCACGGAATCTGCGGATTAGCCGCGCGGACCGAGTCCGGGACATGGGTCGCCGCCTCGCCGATCAGTTCCAGGTTGCGCACGGCAGCGTCGTAATTCAGTCCGCTGGCAACGAAACCCGCTTGATCGAGGCCGTCGGTATAGGCGATGACTTTTTCAGCAAAGCCAATCATATCGTCGATATAAAACCGCCATTCACGCTGCCCAGCATCAGACACGGACCGCCTCCTTTTCAATGAATGGTCTCAGCTCTGCACGCAGGGCCTTTTCAGTCACCAGATCAACCTCGCAGCCGAGCAGGTCTTCGAGATAGAACTGGACGCCGAAGTAGCGCTCCGATGTTGCCGGGCCGTCGAAGGCAACCAGGATGTCGATGTCGCTGCCACTTTGCGCGGCATCGCGTGCGGTGGAACCGAACAGGGCAAGCTGCGTTACTCCGTAACGGGCCGCCAGCACGGGTTTGCTCTGGGTGAGCAATTCAAGGGCGCGTGCGCGGTTCATTGCAACCTCCATTCGAAAGAGTCAGCATCGGTGACACGATGCTTCGCGTGATAGGACCTCTCCGGCTCCTCCAGCAAAATGCGTGGCTCCAGCTTCGGCCGGTTCTCCTTGCTGATCCAAGCGAGTTCGAGATATTGTTTCTGTGCCATGGTGGTATATAGCAACATGTTGATTTATTGAGTGTTTATGTTAATTGTCGTTTTCCAGTGAAGTAAAACTGGCGGGTCAAGCCCAGTACGGGACGTATTCGGCGAACTTGGATGACGGCGAGTCCGGGTCTTTGCGCTTGATGCGCCCGGCGTTCACTGCGTCCCGGATCAGGTTGGATACCTGGGTGCGCTGCCGCTCTTGCATCTTCAGACGTTCCCGCAAACTGGTGTTGGTCATGGCGCCGCTGGAAAGGTACTTTAGTACGGCATGTTGGTAGCAGGCCTCGACGCGCTCGGATTGGGACATGTCGGCGAACTTGCGCGGGGCGTAGAGAATGACCTTGAATGCCTTTTCCGTCTGGACGAACGCGACCGGTGGCAGGCCGAACAACTCGACAGCCGTCACGACCTTTTGAAAGCCGGTGCCGCGTTCCTCGCAGATGCGGTAGCGGCGGAAGGCTGCGGCGAGAATCTCGTTGCGCGATTCGGGCGTCGCGCCGATGAGGCGGTCAACCGTCTTGCCGGGAAGCAGGCCGCCCGGGTTGGTGAACTCGATGCGGTCATCGAAAACCTCGAGCATCGGCCCTGCGCCGGCGATGGTGAAATCCTGGTGGATGAGAGCATTAGCGATCAACTCGCGTAACGCGATTTCAGGATAGACAGTAACCTCGGCGCGCAAGGCCTCGCGGATGACTTCGCTATGGGGAAGGATGTGCTTGAGATACCCAATGAGTCCCTCAAAGCCGATGGCGTAGCCTTTTTGGCCAACCAGTTCGTCAATGGTTTCCACCTTGTTGAGGCCGCGATAGTGGATAACGCGGAGGCGCTTTCTTTGCAGCGTGTCGAATGGCCGCAGGTCGCGTGCTGCAGCGATGGCGCCGAAGTGAGTGAGATATCCGCCATCGCCATCGGGTTCGATCACCTTCTCGTCGACCAGCCAGTGCAGCGCGTCGTCATAATCCGCCGGCATCGGCCGTTCAAGAAGCTTGCAGATCGTTGCGAGGTCGAGTTGTGCGAGCAGGTCCGGCAGGGCGAGACGGGATGAGGCGCGCAGTTCTTCCCAGCGCGGTGCGCGGCTGTTCATCAGCATCGCTCCGATTTCCTGACGCGATGCTGAGCGGGTTGTTCCACCGGAACGGACCCAGGCGTGCTCGATCGATTTGCCGCGGCGATGCACGGGTTTGACCGGCTGCTCCGGGACATGCACGAATAGAATCGGCGCGCGCTCCCAGTCGACTACCGCGTGGTCAATCACGATCGGCGGCTCCAGCGCATCCCGGCCCAGGTTGGCCAATTGGCTGACTATGGTCTCGACGGTTTCCTGCGTCACCCCTGTTACGCTTCCCAGCGAATTATCGATGCCAAAGACCATGAATCCGCCGCCGGAGTGGTTGGCAAAGGCCGACAGATGCTCCACCAGTCGCTCCTTGTTGGGCGACAGCCCGCTCTTCCAATCGAGTTCATTTGGCTCCGTGACTACCGGAGACAGGCTTTGCCGAAGGATGGCCACGCCGCGCGCGATCCATGGTTTTGGCGTGTTCATAAGCGTTCCGTCAGGTCGCCGCCGATGCGCTTGATGGCATCGCGCACTCCCTTGCCTAGTTCGATCATTTTGCCGACGCCGGCAAAATGATAATCGGGGTTGTTTCCCGATTGCTTACAAGAGGTTATGGCTCGCTCGACGGCTTGCTCGAAGCGCCGCCACTGGCTGTAGCCCAGGAGGGGCTGCAAGTCGCGGGCGCTCCAGTATTCGGCGCCGTGGGTGTTGGTCTGCTTGAGGCCCTCGAACGAGGTGCCTCCGAGGCTGGGCAGGTGCTTGTCGCTCATCGTCTGGACTCCTTGCCGGTCGGGGCAATGGATTTTCCCATTGGCATGGCGAGTTTACCCGCTTCCAGGCTCACCGGACGAGCCTCATGCCAGACGCCACCGGACCGCAAACAGCCGCTCGCCCCGCGTGGTCTGCGCCAGCTTGCTCTCGATCCGGGCGATGAGTTCCTCGCGCGGCCTATCCACCTGGTCCTGCGCATCGAACAGGGTGCGGCGCTTCTGGTTGCGCTGCGCTTCGAGCGTCTTGATCTGTTTCTGCCCAGCCAGCTTGTTTTCCAGCGTCAGGGCGGTGGTGGCGGCGTTGTAGGACCTGGATTCCAGCAGGCGGCAAGGCAGGAAGAACTTTTCGGTCAGCTCCTGATACCACTGCTTGCGTAGATTGGACGGTGTAATGACCAGAATGCGTCGTTTGCGCTCCGCCCACTTCTGCGAGAGCACCAGGCCGGCTTCGATGGTCTTGCCGAGGCCGACTTCATCGGCCAGCAAGGCGCCTTTGGAGAGTGGTGACTTGAAGGCGAACAGGGCCGCATCGACTTGATGTGAGTTGAGGTCAACCTGGGCGCTGGCTACTGCGCCAGCGAGCTTTTCGGCGCTGTCCGGCGGGCAGCGCTTCGTTAGCTCGAAAGCGAAGTACTTGGCGTGGTAAGGGGTTAGCTGCATGTTCCGCGGATTCCCGCACTCTATTTCCGGAGGAACTGCTCCATCGTCAGCGCCTGTTCCGGAAACGCTTTGAGCACGGCCTTGTCCGCGGTGACCAGCGGAACGGCCAGCGCGGAGGCGAGCGCAACAAATTCCGCGTCGTAGGCAGTGAGCGTGCTGCGGGCGACTATCTCGAGCACCCGGTCATCGGCGACCCAGTGCTCACCATCGGCCATCGCCTGATCAGCAGCCTTCAGTATCCTGCCGATTTGGATGCGCGACAGCAGTCCGCGGCGCAGGTAGGCAGTCAGCACGTTGCGCAATTCCGAGCGCCAGAGAACGGGCGCATGCCAGTCTGGATCCTGCCGTCGCACCGCCTGCGCGATTTCCGTATGCTGGCCGCGCACCCAGCAGTAGTGGATGATGTTGGTATCGACGACGATCACTTCAGGCCCTTGCGCTTGTAGCGGTCGCCGATTCGGTGGTCCACGCGGGGAAGCCGGTCGGTAAATGCCTTGAGATCCCGCGCAAGTCTGGCCCGATCAACCTTCGGCGCCGATATGTCGCGCTCGAGTCTGGCTAGAATTTCGCTGTTCAGGCTGCGCCGGTTCTTCTCCGCGCTGTCCTTGAGCAGGGCGTGGACCTCCTTGGGAATGTTCTTGAGCGTCAAGTTGAGCATGGGGCACTCCGTGGAACCATTATGGAACCATTCCAGTCTAGTTTCGCCGGAACGGCCGGTCAAGCGCCCGGGTCACATCAACCCCCATCCCAGGGACAGCAGGTCCGTGCGGCCGGTCCACCTCGTCCCGCGCGCTGAAGAGCGAGCGCCGTTTCGGGTTGCGCCGCGCCTCCAGTGCCCTGATCTGCTTCTGGCCTGCGCCAACAGCCCCTTACAAGGACTTGGAGCGGCTCCCGCCGGATCTGCCCGCGGGAGCGGCGCCGGCCAGCAGTTCGGCGGCGTGGCGGCGGGTGGTGTCGGTAATGACCGCTCCGCCCAGCATGCGGGCGATTTCCTCCACCCGTTGCGCCGCGTCCAAAGGCTGCACTTGGGAGGTCGCCACTCCGTCGGACACCGTTTTGACAACTTGCCATTGCTGGTCCGCCGCCGCCGCCACCTGGGGCAGATGGGTGATGCACAGCACTTGGTAGCGCCGGCCCAGCTCCCGCAGCAGTTCCCCCACCACCGCCGCCACCCGGCCGCCGATGCCCACGTCCACCTCGTCGAACACCAGGGTGGGCACCCCGGCCGCGGTGCTGGCGGCGGCCTGAATCGCCAAGCCGATGCGGGACAGCTCGCCCCCCGAGGCGATCTTCGCCAAGGGTCGCAACGGCGCGTCGGCGTGGGGAGTGACTTGAAATTCGGCTTGTTCCAGCCCACCCGGCCCGCCTTCTTCCAGGGCCGACAAGACCACCCGAAAACTTCCTCCCTCCAAGGCCAGCCGCTGCATCGCCTCGGTCACCATGCCGGACAAACGCCGGGCCGCCTGGGCGCGTTTTTTCCCCAAAGCCGGGGCTTGTTCCAAGTAGCGCCCACGGGCCTCTTCTTCGGCCTGCCGCAGGGTGGTTGCCGAATCGCCCTCCCCCAGCTCCGCTAGCCTGGCGCCGCAATCCGCCAAGACTTGGGGAATATCCTCGACGCTGATCCGGTACTTGCGGGCCGCCCCATGGGCCGCCGCCAAAACCCGCTCCAGTTCCCGCAAGCGGGCGGGATCCAAATCCAAGCCGTCCCGATAGCGGCGCAATTCGTGGCCGGCCTCCCGTACCTGAATCTGGGCGGACTCCAGCATCTCGACGATGGCTGCCAGCCCGGCGTCGTGCTCCAGCCCGGCGGACAGCCGGGAAATGACGCCGGCCAACTGGCTCTCGACGGCCTGCTCCTGCTCGACCAGCACATCCAGGGCGGAGTCGGCGGCTTCCAGCAAGCTGGCGGCATGGCTCAGACGAGCATGATCGGCCTGCAAGGTTTTCCAGCTTTCCGGGGTCAGGCCCAGAGCGGCCAATTCGCGTTCCTGGATTTCCAGGGCATGCCGCTCGGCCGCCAAGGCGGCGGCGTCTTTTTCCCAGGCTTCCCGGCGCAGTCTGCAGGCGCGCCAGGCTCGGTAGGCCGATTCCACTTCCCGCGCCTGGGGAGCCAGGCCGCCGAAGGCGTCCAGCAGATCGCGCTGGGCAGCGGGACGCAGCAAAGACTGATGGCCGTGCTGGCCATAGATATCCACCAGACCTTCTCCGGCCGCTTTCAATTGCTGCACGGTGGTGGCCCGGCCGTTGATGAAGCCGCGGGAACGGCCCCCTGCCTCGATCACTCGGCGCAGTACGCAGCGATCATCCTCCGCCAGCGCTTGTTCATCCAGCCAGGCGGCCAAGGGACTGCCGGGGGGCACATCGAACTCGGCTTCGACCTCGGCTTTTGCGGCGCGGGGACGCACTACCGTGGCGTCGCCCCGCTCGCCCAGCAGCATCGCCAAGGCATCCACCAAAATGGATTTGCCGGTCCCGGTTTCTCCGGTCAAGGCCGTGAAGCCGGAATGGAAATCCATCTCCAGGCGGTCCACGAGGACGAAATCCCGGACAGTCAGCCGTCGCAACATGAGGAAACTCTTAGCGGCGGGAACACGGCCGGGGCCGGCGGCAATCCCTCTCCCGCGGAGGCGCCGGATTCACAGCACCTCGCTCCAGCGCAGCTTTTCCCGCAACATGTGGAAATAGTCGTAGCCGGCGGGGTGCAGCAATCGAATCTTGTGGGGGCAACGCCGCACCACCACCCGGTCGTGATTGCGCAGATCGAAATGAGAATGGCTGTCGAAGTGGGCATGGGCGCCGCCGGCCTCGTGCAAAACGACCTCCACCACCGAATCGGCGCTCACCACCAGCGGCCGGCTGCTCAAGGTATGGGAGCAAATGGGCACCAGGGCCAGCAAATCCAGGCTCGGATGCAAGATCGGGCCTCCGGAAGACAGGGCGTAGGCGGTGGAGCCGGTGGGCGTGGCCACGATCAAGCCGTCGGAGCGCTGGGTATAGAGAAATTCGCCATCGAGATGCACATCGAATTCGATCATGCTGCCCTTGAGGCCCTTTGCCACCACCGCGTCATTAAAGGCCAGCACGTCGAACAGGCTCTCGCCGTCGTTGAAGATCTCCGCGGCCAGCAGCATGCGGCTGTCGGTGACGTAGCGCCCGTCCAGCATGGCGCCGATGGTCTCCAGCATGTTCTCGACCGAAACGTCGGTCAGAAACCCCAGCCGGCCCTGGTTCACCCCCACCAGCGGAACGTCGTAAGGGGCAAAGGTGCGGGCAATGTTGAGCATGGTCCCGTCCCCGCCCAGCACCACCGCCAAATCGGCTTGCCGGCCGATATCCTCCAAAGCCAGCACGGTGTAGCGAGTTTCCCCCACGTGGGCGGCGGTAAACCGATCCAGCAGAATGGCGATGCCCCGCTCCTCCAGGAAGCGCGCCAGCCGCAACAGAGGCTCCGCCACCTCGGGGTTTTTGCGCTTGCCGATGAGAGCGACGGTCCGGAAAGGAGTATTCATGGCGGGAATTAAACCATATATGCCGGGTCGGACAAAGGATGAGGGCGGGCTTCTGGAAGCGTCGGAACCGCTTCCGGACCGAAACCATCCTTTCCTTTACAGTGTTTCAGACCGTCGGTATAATTCGCGGTCTTTTGAAGTGGGGGTATAGCTCAGCTGGGAGAGCGCTTGCATGGCATGCAAGAGGTCAGCGGTTCGATCCCGCTTACCTCCACCACCGTAAGAAGTCCTGCAGTCCCCATCGTCTAGAGGCCTAGGACATCGCCCTTTCACGGCGGTAACAGGGGTTCGAATCCCCTTGGGGACGCCAGCTTGGCCCCACTCGGGGCATCCCGCTAGAAGCGGCCGGGATCCATGTAATTCTCGAAGCGCGTGTGCTCGCCCAGGAAAGTCAGCTTAACGGTGCCGATGGGGCCGTTGCGCTGCTTGCCGATGATGATCTCGGCAAGACCCTTATCCCGGGTCTCGGGGTTGTACACCTCATCCCGGTAGATGAACAGGATCAGGTCGGCATCCTGCTCGATGGCGCCGGATTCCCGCAGATCCGACATCACCGGGCGCTTGTTGGGGCGCTGCTCCAAACCGCGATTCAACTGCGACAAGGCAACCACCGGGACATTGAGTTCCTTGGCCAGCGCCTTGATGGATCGGGAAATCTCGGATATTTCCGTGGCTCGGTTCTCGCCTTCCCGGGTAGAAGACATCAACTGCAAATAATCCACCACCACCAAGCCCAGCTTGCCGTATTGACGATGCAAGCGCCGGGTCCGGGCGCGCAACTCCAGGGCATTGAGGGCCGGGGTCTCGTCGATGTGAATGGGGGCCTCGTTCAACTTGCCCACCGCCTTGGCCAGCCGCTCCCAATCCTCGTCATGGAGCCGTCCCGTGCGAACCCGATGCTGATCGATCCGTCCAATGGAACCCAGCATACGGGTCACCAGTTGGGTGCCGGACATTTCCATGCTGAACACCGCCACCGGCAAACCCAGGTCCAGCGCCACATGCTCGGCCATATTCAGGGCAAAGGCGGTCTTGCCCATGGAAGGCCGTCCAGCGACGATCACCAAATCTCCCGGCTGCAAGCCGGAAGTTCTCTCGTCCACGTCGGCAAAACCGGTCTCAACCCCGGTGACATCGCCTGGATGCTCCCGCTGGTGGAGCATGTCAATGCGCTCCACCACCTGGGTCAAGAGCGACTGGACCGCCACGAAGCCCTGCTGCCCCCGGGCTCCCGCCTCGGCGATTTCGAACACCTTGCCTTCGGCTTCGTCCAGGATTTGCCGGGCCGAGCGGCCCATGGGACTGTAGGCGGATTCGCCGATTCCGGCCGCCACCTCCGCCAAGCGGCGCAGAATGGACCGCTCCCGGACAATCTCGGCATAGCGACGTATGTTGGCGGCGGATGGCACGTTTTGCGCCAGCGCCCCTAAATAAGCCAACCCGCCCGCATTCTGCAATTCTGTGTTGGACTCCAGGCTCTCGGCCACGGTAATGATGTCCGCGGGCCTGCTCTCGTCGATGAGACGGGAGATATGGCGATAAATCTGCCGGTGGTCAGCCCGGTAAAAATCCCCCTCGGAGATCAGGTCCGCCACCCGGTCCCAAGCGCTGTTGTCGAGCAACAGGCCACCCAGTACCGACTGCTCCGCCTCCACCGAATGGGGCGGCAGCTTGAGGGCATCCAATTGAACATCGGGGCTGGCCGGGGAAACGATTTGGACCATGACAATACCGTTAGGGTGGAGACATTCCGGAAAAGGCCCAGATCAAGATACAAGATAATTGAGCGGCCATTCTACCACCAGGCCCCCCCTCGCCGGATCGGCATAGGGGGCAGCTATTATAGCTGCGCCCCTGCCACGCCCGCCCGAGCGCCGGGTCAGTTGCCGCACCCGTTGCTTGAGCGTCGCCAGTGGTTTGGCGGCCACTTTGCGTTCGGCCTCGCCCTTGGCAAACCAGAAGCCGTAGGCAGTCGATAAGAATGTCGTGGTTGACCCGGCCGAAGAACTTCTCAAGAGCGCGCCCAGCATGGGCGCACAAAGCAAAAAGGGCTGTCTCCAGCCCTTTTTCTACCCGGCCCCGGAAGGCGGGAAACGGTCAGCTTTCCCCCAGTACCGACACGGTGATGGTCACCGTCACGTCGGGATGCAAATTGATGGCGATAGGATGGTCGCCAACCTGTTTCAAAGGCCCCGCCGGCATGCGAATGGTGCTTTTTTCCACCTCGAACCCTTGGGCCGCCAAGGCGTCGACGATGTCGAAATTGGTGACGGAACCGAACAGCTTGCCGTCCACCCCTGCCTGCCGGACCACCTGTACCAGCAACCCATCCAATTTGGCCGCCCGCTCACGGGCAGCGGCCAAGGCCGCTTCCAGCGTTTTCTCCAGATCCGCTCGCTTGGCCTCGAACTCGGCGATATTGGCGCGAGTGGCTCGCTTCGCCTTGCCCCGCGGAATGAGGAAATTACGGGCGTAGCCGTCCTTGACCTTGATCACGTCTCCCAGTTGACCGAGATTGATCACTTTGTCCATCAATATCACTTCCATGAGATCCTCTCCGAGTCAGTGCAGGTCAGTGTAGGGCAGCAATGCCAGAAACCGGGCACGCTTGATGGCCACGTTCAGTTGCCGCTGGTAATGGGTCTTGGTCCCGGTGATGCGCCCCGGGATGATTTTACCGTTGTCGTTGATGAAGTCTTTCAGCAGTTCGGTGTCTTTGTAGTCGATCTCTTTCACCTTGCCGACGGTAAACCGGCAAAACTTCTTGCGCTTGAAAAGCGGGCGCGGTTTCTCCACTTCCTTGCGCTTGCCGAAAGCGCCCTTGCCTTTGCTCTTGCTGTTTCCTCTGAATGCCATCTTTACCACTCCCAAAAAATGAATTTCGTCGAAGCTCCCACGGCGGGCCGGACCCGGTCTAAGCCGCTTCGGGGGAAGCCCCGGTAACATGCAGAATCACCTGACTGGAAGCCGCCGTGCGCTGCGCCAAGAAGCCCTCCAGCCGCAGGCCGGATCCCAGAGCCAACCGGGATACGGCGGAGGCGGGGGTCCCCATCGCCAAACATGGCATGGATACGCTTACCCGCCGGGGCAGCCCGGCCTCGATTTGGGTGGAGACATGGGCGACGCGGAACTCCAGGGCCGGCACTCCCGCCGGCGTGTGCCGCAACGCACCCATCGTATCCAAACGCCCCGTCAGCATGACTCGGTTGGAATCCACTCAGCGCTTGCGCATCAATCTACTGCACGACGGGTTGCGGCTCGGCCTCCTCGGCCTTCGGTGCCTTGGATGCCTCCGGCGCGGCTGTCAGGGATCTGGCCTTCTCTTCCTTCATCATGGGAGAAGGAGTCGTCACCGCTTCCTCCATGCGAACGGTCAGATGCCGCAGCACCGCATCGTTGAACTTGAAGCCATGCTCCAGCTCGTCGAGGGTCTCCTGATCAACCTCGATGTTCATCAAGGCGTAGTGCGCCTTGTGGACCTTCTGAATGGGATAAGTCATATGCCGGCGCCCCCAGTCTTCCAGGCGGTGGATCTTGCCGCCCCGCCCGGTAATGAGAGTTCGGTACCGCTCGACCATGGCGGGCACCTGCTCGCTCTGGTCGGGGTGAACGATAAAAACGATTTCATAGTGCCGCATGCTGTCTCCTTATGGGTTGAAGCCTGCCGTCCGGCACGGGGGTCAGGCAAGGAAATCCAAATTTAAGCCCCGGACCCTCTGCCGATCATGCCGGCAAACGGGCGAGGGGGAGGGATTATACCCAAAAACCCGGCCCGGACAAAAACCGCGCCAACAGCCGCTCAAGCATCCAAGCCGGGTACAATTGAATCCGGGCGTATTTTATTCCGGATTGCCGAACGCTATGGCACCCCGTGCCGAATCCCTCGCTTGGGTTATCCTCAACATCTAATAATAGCGAAAGATAGGATGAATCCCCGATCTGGCGGTGATGCCGTACCACTACGAAACCGCATCGTCACCGTCGTTGCCGCCACCTTGGGCACTCAGGTGGTCGCCTCGGGCGCGTTGGCCCTGCTGCCCACCATCGCTCCCAAGGTAGGGGAATCCTTGAAAATTGCTCCCGCCTGGGTGGGATACTACGTGACCTTGATCTATGCGGGGGCCATGGTCGCCTCGTTGCTCAGCGGCAACCTGGTGCGCCGCTGGGGGGCGGGGCGGGCCGCCCAGGCGGCCTTGGGCATCATTGCCGTCGGCTGCCTGCTGTCAGCCATTCCCTCTCTGCCGGCCATGGCCTTGGGAGCTCTGGTGCTGGGAAGCAGCTACGGCCTCGTCACTCCCTCCAGTTCCCATTTGCTGATACGGTTCGGCTCGGCCAAGTCCATCAACTTCATTTTCTCCGTCAAGCAATCCGGAGTTCCTTTGGGCGGCATGATAGCCGGCGCCATCGCCCCCGCTATCGCCCTGACCCTGGGCTGGCAATCCACCTTCCTCATCGGCGCGGCTGCCTGCCTGGCTACCGCCACGCTGCTTGAGCCGCTTCGCCGGAGTTGGGATACGGACCGAAACCCGAACATCAAATTGCTGCAAAACCCCCTTTCCATACTCGGCCTCGTTCATGGGGTCCCCGTACTGCGCTGGCTGATGATGGTGATTATTTCCTATGTCGTGGTGCAGATTTGCCTGACTACTTTCGTGGTCACCGCGCTGGTCACCGAAATCGGATTTTCCCTGCTGGAAGCCGGCTTTTTGTTTTCCCTGATACAACTCGTGGGAGCGCTCGGACGCTTATTCTGGGGGTGGAGCGCCGATCGCCTGAGGAGCGAACTGGGGCTGCTCGGCGCGCTGGGGCTCATGATGGGCGGCATCAGCCTGGGGGTCGCCTTCATGACTCCAAACTGGCCCAAACTGGCGATATACGGATCATTCATCCTCCTTGGAGCCATGGCCATTGGCTGGAACGGCGTCTACCTCGCCGCCTTGGCCCGTTACTCTCCCCCCGGACAGGTCAGCACGGTATCCGGGATCTCCGTGTTTTATTCCAGTTGGGGAATTCTGCTGGGAGTGCCGGCTTTCGCCGCCCTGCATCAGGTGCTGGGCAGCTACGCGCCCCTCTTCGGGCTGCTGGCCTTGGCGAGCTACGGTGGGGCGCTTGCCTGCTGGTTGGCCCACAAGGGCATCCCCTCGTCGCCCACCTTGGAACCTACAGCCGGCTCACCATGAGCGCTCTGCCCGAGAAACAGGCGACGCCGCTGCGAAACCGCATCGTCACCGTCGTTACCGCCACCTTGGGCGCCCAGGTGGTCGCCTCCACCGCCAGCGCGGTATTGCCCACCATCGCTCCCAAGGTGGCGGCCTCCCTGCAAGTTTCTCCGGTGCTGGTCGGGTACTACGTCACCCTCATCTACGCCAGCGCCATGGCCGCTTCGCTGTTCAGCGGCAACCTGGTGCGCCGCTGGGGGGCGGGGCGGGCCGCCCAGGCAGCCCTGGGCGTCATCGCCGTCGGCTGCCTGGTTTCGGCCATTCCTTCCCTGCCGGCGATGGCCCTGGGGGCTCTGGTGCTGGGAAGCAGCTACGGCCTCATCACTCCCGCCAGCTCCCATCTGCTGGCGCGGTTCGGTTCGGCCAGCTCCATCAACTTCATCTTTTCCATCAAGCAAACCGGGGTTCCCGTCGGCGGCATGATGGCCGGCGCCATTGCCCCGGCCATCGCCCTGGCGCTGGGCTGGCAGACCGCATTCGGCGTCGTGGCGGCGGCTGCCGTGGTCGCCATGGTCCTGCTGGAACCGCTGCACAGAAGCTGGGATACCGACCGCAATCCGGAAATCGGGCTGCTGCAAAACCCCTTCTCCGCTCTAGTCCTGGCCCAAACCGTTCCTGTGCTGCGCTGGCTCATGGTGATCACCACCACCTATGTCGTGGTGCAAGTCTGTCTGACTACCTTCGTGGTCACCGCGCTGGTCACGGAAGGAGGCTTTTCGCTGCTGGAGGCCGGCGCGGTGTTTTCCGTCATGCAACTGGGGGGAGTAGTGGGGCGGCTGGCCTGGGGATGGATCGCCGACCGCTTCGGCAACGGGATCGCGGTGCTGGGGATCGTCGGAGGGCTGATGGCCGGAGCCAGCCTGGGAGCGGCGGCGGTCACCCCGGAGTGGTCCAGGCTGGCCATCTACGGGTTGTTCATCGTCTACGGCGCCACGGCCATCGGCTGGAACGGGGTGTTCCACGCCGTCCTGGCCCGCCATTCTCCGGCCGGACAGGTCAGCACCATATCCGGAGCCGCGATGTTCTATTCCAGCGCAGGCATCCTGCTGGGGGTTCCGGCTTTCACCGCCCTGCATCACGTCCTGGGGAACTATGGCCAACTATTCGGCCTGATGGCCCTGGTGGCCTGCGCTGGAATCGCGGGCTGCTGGCTGGCCCACAAAAACCTTCCCGCCGCCAGTTATTAACCCGCTCAGCAGATGCGCGGCAGTTGCTCGCCGGTCAGCCAATCCACCATGCGCATTCCTCCCAGCCGGGTCTTCATCTGCACGAAGCGGCGGGGGTCTTGCCGGACGGCGCCGATGATGGCCGCATCCCGGCCCAATGGGTGGCAGCGCATCGCTTGCAGCAGTCGGCCGGCATCCTCCGAAGCGCAGATCGCCACCAGCTTGCCTTCGTTGGCGGCGTAGAGCGGGTCCAGGCCAAGAAATTCGCAAGCCGCCGCCACCGCCGGCTTGACCGGAATCGCCGCCTCTTCCAGCAGCATGCCCACTCCCGACTGGGCGGCGATTTCGTTCAGGGTGGTGGCCAATCCGCCCCGGGTGGGATCCCGCAGGCAACGCAGCGCGGCGCCGCTGTCCAGCATGGCGGCGATCAGGCCGTGCAGCGCCGCGGTATCCGAAACGATAGGCGCATCGAAAGACAGATGCTCGCGGCAGGATAGAATCGCCATGCCGTGGTCGGCGATGCTGCCGGACAACACCATCGCATCCCCCGGCCGGGCCCGGTCTCCGGATAGCAGCAGCCCTCCCGGCATCACCCCGACGCCTGCGGTGGCGATGAACACCCCATCCCCCTTGTTGCGCTCCACCACCTTGGTATCGCCCGCCACCACCGGCACCCCAGCCTGCCGCGAGGCCTCCGCCATGGAGGCGACGATGCGCGCCAGATCCGCTAGGGGAAAGCCTTCTTCCAGAATGAAGCTGGCCGTCAGCCACAGCGGCTTCGCGCCCATCACCGCCACGTCGTTGACGGTGCCGTGCACCGCCAAGCAGCCGATGTCGCCGCCCGGAAAAAACAGCGGGGAGACGACGTGGGCGTCGGTGGCCAGCACCAGCCGCCCGCCGGGCGGCGGCAGCAAGGCGCCATCGTTGCCTTGGGCCAGATACTCGTTGGCGAAGGCGGCGGCGAACAATTCGCGGATCAGTTGCGCCATGGCCCGCCCTCCGCCGCCGTGGGAGAGATCCACTCGGCCGCGCTTGATGTCCAGGGGCCGGCCAGTGCTCGGCTTGGCGGCTCCCATCAGGCCGTCGCCGCTTCGCGGTCGGCGAAGCGGCCGTAGCTGTAATGAGCGGCGCAGGCGCCTTCCGAAGACACCATGCAGGAGCCCACCGGATTGTCCGGCGTGCATGCGCTGCCGAAAATCTTGCAGTCCTGGGGCCGCTTCACTCCCCGCAGAATGGCGGCGCATTCGCAGGCCTTGTGATCAGCCACCGGCCGGGCCTCCAGGCCGAACCGCGCCTCGGCGTCGAAAGCCGCGTAGCGCGGCCGCAGCCGCAAGGCGCTGTTCGGCAACGTACCCAAGCCGCGCCATTCGAAATCGGGCCGCAATTCGAATACGTTCTCCATGAGGGCCTGGGCCTTGCGGTTACCGTGCCGGGTCACGGCGCGAACGAACTCGTTTTCCACCTCGGCCCGGCCCTCGTTGACTTGCCGGAGTAACAGCAGAATGGCCTGCATTACATCCAAGGGCTCAAAGCCGGCGATGACCACCGGCTTGCCGTAATCCCGCGGAAAAGGCTCGTAGGGCGCGCTGCCGATGACGGTGCTGACGTGGGCTGGACCGACGAAGCCGTCGATGGCGGCGCCGCCGGGCTGGGACAAGATGGCATGCATCGCCGCCGGCGTCAGCACGTGGTTGCACAACACGCTGAAGTTGCCGAGTTGCTCCGCCGCCGCCTGAAGCACCGCCACCGCGGTAGGAGGCGTGGTGGTCTCGAAGCCGATGGCGAAAAACACCACCTGCCGATCGGGGTGGCGCCGGGCGAGGCCCAGCGCATCGGCGACGGAATACACCATGCGCACATCCGCGCCGCGGGCCTTGGCTTGTAGCAGCGACCGGCCGCCGGAGGCCGGCACCCGCAGCATATCGCCATAGCTGCACAGCAGCACGTCCCGCTCCAGCGCCAGGCCGATGGCCAGATCGATGCGGCCGATAGGCAGCACGCAGACCGGGCAGCCCGGGCCATGAATCATCCGCACGCGGACCGGCAGCAGGCCGGTAACGCCATAGCGGAAGATGGCGTGAGTATGCCCGCCGCAGAACTCCATGAAACGGTATTCCCGGTCCGGTCTCGCGGCCCGGAAAATATTCGCGGCGATGGTCCGGGCCAAGGCCCCGTCGCGGAATTCGTCCACGTATTTCACGAGGGGGCCTCCTGTTCCAGGGCGGCGAACAGATCCAGGGTGCGCTGCGCCTCCTCCGGATCAAGACGGGCCAGCGCATAGCCCACATGCAGAATGACGTAGTCCCCCAGCTCGATACCGTCCACCAGCGCCAGGGAAATTTCCTTCCGCACTCCGCCGATGTCCACCACCGCCCGCTCTCCGGAGAGTATTTGCTCCACTCGCACCGGCAAGGCAAGACACATGACACTCTCCTTAAATCTTCAAACCGGCTGCTGCAAGGCGACCCACGCCTGCCCCAGGGCGAGGCCGCCGTCGTTGGGAGGCGCCGCACACGCTGTCAGCACCCGTAATCCCCGGCTACCGAGTTCGCGAGCCAGTTCCGCGCCCAATATTCCATTCAGGAAACAGCCGCCGCCGCAGACCACGATATCAATTCGCTGCCGCAAGGCGGCCTCCATTACCCATTCGCTCAGACCCGCCGCCAAGGTAGCGTGGAACAGCGCCGCTCCAAAAGCCGCGGCGCCGCAATCCGCCAGGGCTTCCAGCAAAGGAAAAAAATCCAGCACGCCATTTTCCAGCCACCAGCCCCCGGCCAGGGGCGGCACCGGCCCATGCCCCACGGCCAGCCCTTCCAGTTCCATGGCGGCCTGGCCCTCGAAGCCGGCCAGCTCCCGCACCCCCAGCAATCCGGCAGCCGCATCGAACAGCCGCCCCGCGCTGGAAGTAGGCGGGCAGCGGACATCCTGCCGCAACATCCGCGCCACCGCCGCCGCCCCCGGCCGATGCCGGAAGCGGGGAACGATGGCCTCGGCCCGCCCCAGGACAAATAAGGCCGCGGCCGCCATGCGCCATGGCTCCCGGGCCGCTTGATCGCCGCCGGGCAAGGGCAATTCCCGCAGGTGGCCCAAGCGCCGGCACTCCGCTCCCGCCACCCGCAGCAGCTCCCCGCCCCACAGACCGCCGTCCGCGCCCAAGCCGAAACCGTCCAGCGCCAGCCCGATGACCGGCCCGGCCACTCCGTGCTCGGCGCATACCGCCGCCACATGGGCATGGTGGTGCTGCACCGCCAAGGCCGGCACATCGAACCGGCTGGCCAATTCGCCGGCGAGCCGGGTGCTGAAAAAATCCGGGTGATTGTCGTGGGCAATGACGATCGGCCGCGCTTCGAGCATGGCCAGCAGATGCTCGGCGGCCTCCTCCAGGGCGGCGCAGGCCGCGCCGTTGTCCAGGTCGCCGATGTGGGGCGAGAGGAAAGCCTCGTCCGCCCGAGTCAGGCAAATCGCATTTTTAAGCGCCCCCCCCAGCGCCAGCACGGCGGGACCCGACCGCGGCAACTTGACGGGCCGCGGCGCGTAACCTCGGGCGCGGCGAACCATACGGGGAAGGTCGGCCATCGGTACTGGCCGGTCGGCCCTCGCTCGCCGCCCTTCGCCCTGCACCACCGAATCGTCGCAACGCCACAGGATATCCCGGTCATGCAGCAGAAAAGCGTCGGCGATGCCGGCCAGGCGCCGCATCGCTTCGGCGTTGTCAATCGCCAGGGGCTCGCCGCCGGGATTGGCGCTGGTCATCACCAGAACCAGCGGCTGCTGCCGATCCAGCCAATCCAGGCCGGCGGGCCGCCCCGCCGCTTGGTGAAACAACACATAGTGCAGCGGCGCATAGGGCAGCATCACCCCCAGAGCGGCCATGCCCGGAGCCACCCCCGGCAGCGCGGCGTCGCAGCCGGGGCGTTTTTCCAAGAGCGCGATGGGGCTCTCGGGGGAAGCCAGCCAAGCCTCCTCGATCGCGCTCAACTCCACGTAACGCCGCGTCGACGCGGCATTGGCCAACATTACCGCCAGCGGCTTGGCTTCCCGCGCCTTGCGCCGGCGCAGGCGGGCGACGGCCGCCGCGTCGGTGGCGTCGCAGCACAGGTGAAAGCCTCCCAGCCCCTTCACCGCGACGATTTGGCCGGCGCGCAGCCGGGCCAAGGTGGCGGCGATGGGGTCGGCATCGTGCAGCGGCCGGTCCGTTCCTTCCCACAAAGACAGCCGCGGCCCGCATGCCGGGCAGGCATTAGGCTCGGCGTGGAAACGGCGGTCGGCCGGATCCCGGTACTCGCGCTCGCATTCGGCGCATAGGGGAAAGGCCGCCATGCTGGTGCGGCTCCGGTCGTAGGGCAGGCCCCGGCTGATGGTGAAACGCGGGCCGCAGCGGGTGCAGTTGATAAAGGGATAGCGCCAGCGCCGGTCGCGGGGATCGAACAACTCGGCCAGGCAATCGCCGCAGACCGCCACGTCCGGCCCCACCGCGGTGGCCGCCGGGCCGACGCCGCTCTCCAGGATGCGAAAATCCGCCAAGCCCAGCGGCCCGGCGGGCTCCACCCGCAGCCCGTCGATGCAGGCCAAAGGCGGCGCCTCGGCGCGCAACCGCTCCAGAAAGCGGCCGAGGTTCTGTTCTTCTCCTTCTACTTGGATTTCCACTCCGGCCGCATCGTTGCGCACCCAACCGGCCAGGCGCAGTTGATCCGCCAAGCGCCAGACAAAGGGCCGAAATCCGACTCCCTGCACCAGCCCCGTGACCCGAACTTGCCGCCGTTCCCGCTTGGCGGCGAGGAGGGGGCCGGTCGGAGCGGGTTCCATGGCGGCCCTCAGAGTTTGCGAATAAATCCGGTGGGCGGCTGCCCGGCCCGGCGCCGGCCCCATCCTTGCTCGATCCAGGCGAGCCAGGCGCCGAATCCCTCGCCGGTGACCGCCGATACGCGGATGGCGGGCAGGCCGGGATGAACCTGCCGGGCGTAGCTCAAGGCCCGCTCCGGGTCGAAGGCGACGTAAGGCAAAAGATCCCACTTGCTGAGCAGCAACAGGTCAGCGGCGCGGAACATGTCCGGATACTTGAGGGGTTTGTCCTCGCCCTCGGTGACCGACAACACCACCACTTTGTGAGCCTCTCCGAGATCGAAGGCGGCTGGGCACACCAGATTGCCCACGTTCTCGATCAGCAGCAGGCTGGCTTCGGCGGGGGCCAGCCGCGCCACGGCCCGGCCAACCATGGCGGCATCCAGGTGGCAACCCTTGCCGGTATTGATCTGGATCGCGGGAACCCCGGTGGCGCGGATGCGTTCGGCATCCAGGCTGGTCTGCTGGTCGCCCTCGACGACGGCCATGGGCAGCCGATCCCGTAGCGCCTCCAGGGTGCGCACCAGCAGGGTGGTCTTGCCGGAGCCGGGACTGGACAGCAGATTCAAGGCCAGAATGCCGCGTTCCGCGAAACGGCGCCGGTTGGCTGCCGCATGGCGATCGTTCTCGGCCAGGATGTCCTGCTCGATGGACACCCGCCGGGCCGGCGCGGCGTCGGTAGGACGGCTTCCGGTCACGCCGCGGCCCAGGCCCAGATAGCCGGCCGGCCCGTGAGCGGAAAGGCTGCGAAACCGGACCTCGCCCTCGATCCGCGTATCGGCGGCCCCGCAGCCGCAGGTCGTGCACATCGCCCCCCTCCCGTCGTTGGTTGCGTGGCGGTCATACTAATCCACTTCCAGTTCCTTGACACGCATCTCCGTGCCGCCCGTCACCCGCACCTGACGGCCGCCGCAGCGCGGACAAGCATCCCAGGCGCTCTCCAGCGGCACCGTGTCGGCGCAACCGGGACACCAACCCGCTCCGGGCAGTTCCAGGATCTCCAGCCGCGCCCCGCCGGCCACCCCCTCCCGAGCCGCCACCTCGAAGCAAAAGCGCAGAGCCTCCGGCTCCGCGGCGGCAAACCGGCCAATCTCCAGTCGCACCGTGCGCACCCGCGAGAACGCTTGGTCGCGAGCCGCTTTCTCGATGATCCGGATCACCTCCTGGGCCAGAGCCAGCTCATGCATCGCGCGCTCCGAAGGCCCCGCCGATATGCCGAATCAATCCCGGAAATTCTGATATTGCAAAGGGTAGTCGGTGACGGCTTTACGCACCAGTTGGATGGCCTCCTGGAGGAGGTCCCTCTTGGCGCCCGACACCCGCACCGATTCGCCCTGGATGCTGGCTTGGACCTTGAGCTTGCTGTCCTTGAGCAGCTTGACGATGCGCTTGGCCAATTCGGTGTTCACGCCCTGCCGGACGGTGATCTGTTGCTTGACCTTGTTGCCGGAGATTTTTTCGATGTTGCCCAGCTCCAGGCAACGCACATCCACGCCCCGCTTGGCCAGCTTGCCGACCAGAATATCGCGCGCCTGGCTGAGCTTGAAGTCGTCGTCGGCGTAGGCGACCAGCACGGTCTCCGACAACTCCACCCGGGCATCGGAACCCTTGAAATCAAACCGGGTGGAAATCTCCTTGTTGGCTTGATCCATAGCATTGCGGATCTCCACGCGGTCCACTTCGGAAACAATGTCGAACGAAGGCATGGGATGCTTCCTCGCTAAGGTTGGGAAAGATCCAATTTTATGCTGCAGGACATGAGGGGCAAGCCGGTACCGTCATCGAATTCCGCGGCCGCCTCCACCCCCAGCAACGCCACCTCCTCGGCGCTCAGATCGGGCCTTTGATAAGCGGCGAACATGGCGCCCAGGGCATAGTCGCTGCCGCTGCCGTAGGCGTAAAAGCGGGAGAATTCCTGCACCGTGCGATGCGCCGCCACGCCGAAAATCCCCTTAGGGCTGGCAATCAGCACATCCATGCGAGAGGACTCCAGGGCATCTTCCTTGTCCTCCTCCGGCTGCAGGAAATAATCTTCCTTCAAGGCGGCATGAAGTTTCTGCCAGACGCGAAATATCTCCTCTACCCGATCCAGGCCATGGATGGGGTAGCGGGCAAAGTAATCGGCCAGGATCAACTTGAAGGTAGCGGTGCCGGTGACCCCGAGGTAGCTGTCGCCGACTTGCAAAATCTTGCCGTGGTTCTCCACGTAGGCCGCCGACTCCTTGCCGGAACCCCATTTGGTCAGGGTATCCGCGGCAATGGCGGCGAACCCGCCCTTTTTGACAACCGCAACGGTACTCATGGTCCCGACCGGATAAGCCTTCCCAAATCAACCCCGCCCGCGCCGCGCGGCAATACGCATCCGCAAGGCGTTGAGACGGATAAAGCCGGTGGCATCGCCCTGATTGTAGGCGCCGGCGTCGTCCTCGAAAGTGGCGATGGTGGGGTCGAACAGTGAATCGGTTTTCGAATCGCGGCCCACCACCATCACGTTGCCCTTGTAGAGCTTCAGCCGCACCCAGCCGTTGACGTTCTGCTGGGAGGCGTCGATCATGGCTTGCAGCATCTTGCGCTCCGGGCTCCACCAATAGCCGTTGTAGATCAGGCTGGCATAGCGGGGCATCAGTTCGTCCTTGAGGTGGGCCACTTCCCGGTCCAGGCAGATGGACTCGATCGCCCGGTGGGCCTTCAGCAAGATGGCGCCGCCGGGGGTTTCGTAGCAGCCCCGGGATTTCATCCCGACATAGCGGTTCTCCACCAAATCCAGCCGGCCGATGCCATGCTTCCCTCCCAATCGGTTCAGCTCCGCCAGCAGTTCGTGGGGCTCCAGGCGCCGGCCGTCAAGGGCCACCGGATCGCCCTGCTCGAACTCCAGTTCCAGATACTGGGCCTGGTCCAGCGCCTGCTCCGGCGATACCGTCCAGCGCCACATGGATTCCTCCGGCTCCGCCGCCGGATTCTCCAGATGCCGCCCCTCGTAGGAAATGTGCAGCAGGTTGGCATCCATGGAATAGGGGCTGCCGCCTTGCTTGTGCTTCATCTCGATGGGAATGCCGTGCCTTTCGGCATAAGCCAGCAGTTTCTCGCGGGACAACAAGTCCCACTCGCGCCACGGGGCGATGATCTTGATGCCGGGATTGAGGGCATAGGCTCCCAGCTCGAAACGCACCTGGTCGTTGCCCTTGCCGGTGGCGCCGTGAGAAACGGCGTCGGCTCCGGCTTGCGCGGCGATCTCGATGAGCCGCTTGGCGATCAGCGGCCGGGCGATGGAAGTCCCCAGCAAGTACTCGCCCTCGTAGACCGTATTGGCGCGGAACATGGGAAACACGAAGTCCCGGACGAACTCCAGCCGCAGATCGTCGATGAAGATCTGCTCCGGCTTGACGCCGAACATCAGCGCCTTGCTGCGGGCCGGCTCCAATTCCTCTCCCTGCCCCAGATCGGCGGTGAAAGTCACCACCTCGCAATGGTAGGCGTCTTGCAGCCACTTCAGGATCACCGAAGTATCCAGCCCGCCGGAATAAGCCAGCACCACTTTCCGCACCGCGGTTTTCCGCTCGGTATTGCTCATTTTGCCCAACCTTTCGATCAATCGCTCCGAACCGAAGTCCGGGAACCGCGCTATTCGGCCTGCTCCAGCCGCCCCAGCAGCAAATATTCCATCAATGCCTTCTGGGCGTGCAAGCGGTTCTCCGCCTCGTCCCACACCACCGACTGCGGCCCATCGATCACCTCGGCAGCGACTTCTTCCCCGCGATGGGCCGGCAGGCAATGCATGAATACCGCATCGGATTGGGCCAAGGCCATCATCTCGGCGTCCACCTGCCAATCCTGAAAATCCCGGCGGCGCTCCTCGTCCTCGGCTTCGAAGCCCATGCTGGTCCACACGTCGGTGGTCACCAGATCCGCGTCCCGGGCCGCTTCCATGGGGTCCGTAAATTCTTCGTAATGATCGGTGCCGTACAGCCCGGCCCGCTCCGGCTCCACTTCGTAGCCCGGCGGGGTGGAAACATGCACGTTGAAGTCGAAGATTTCCGCGGCCTGCAACCAGGTGTTGCATACGTTGTTGGAATCGCCGATCCAGGCCACGGTCTTGCCGCGGATGGGGCCGCGATGCTCGATGAAAGTGTAGATGTCGGCGAGGATCTGGCAGGGGTGATACTCGTTGGTCAGCCCGTTGATCACCGGCACCCGGGAATGGCCGGCGAAGCGCTCGACGATCTCCTGCTCGAAGGTGCGGATCATGACGATGTCGCTCATGCGGGAAATCACCTGGGCCGCGTCCTCCACCGGCTCGCCGCGACCCAACTGGGAATCGCGGGTGTTGAGGTAGATGGCCGAGCCTCCCAACTGATGCATCCCCGCTTCGAAGGACAGCCGGGTGCGGGTGCTGGCCTTCTCGAAGATCATCACCAGGGTGCGGTCCAGCAACGGCCAATAGCGCTCGTAGCGCTTGAACTTGTCCTTGATCCAGCGGGTGCGCCGGAAGAGGTATTCATACTCCTCCAGGCCCAGGTCTTGCATCTGCAAAAAATGCTTCATGGCGAACCTCCCCGCTTACCCGAGGAACTCCCGGATCAGCGGCGCCAGTCCCTCCACCAACTGGACCGCTTCGGCGGAGCTCATCACCAACGGCGGCACCAGCCGGATGACGTTGTCCGAGGTGACATTGATGAGCAGGCCCCGCCCCAGCGCCCGGGCCGTCAGTTCGCCGCAAGGTTTCGCCAGCTCCACCCCGATCATCAGCCCTTGGCCGCGGATCTCGGTCACTCCCCTCGCCCCGGCCAACCCCGCCCCAAGCCCCGCGCGGATCTGCTCGCCGATGCGGGCCGCGTGCTCCAGCAGGCCGTCTTCTTCCATCACCGCCAAGGTAGTCAAGGCTGCCCGGCAGGCCAGGGGATTGCCGCCGAAGGTGCAGCCGTGGCTGCCGGGCTTGAACAGCGCAGCCGCTTCGCCCCGAGCCAGACACGCCCCCACCGGCACCCCGGAGCCCAACCCCTTGGCCAGGGTCATCACGTCGGGCTTCAGACGGCCGTGCTGATGGGCGAACCACTTTCCGGTGCGGCCGATGCCGGTCTGCACCTCGTCCAGCATGAGCAGCCAGCCGAAGCCGTCGCACAAGGCCCGCAAGCCGTCCAAGTAGTCCGCCTGGGGCACGTTCACTCCCCCCTCGCCCTGGAACGGCTCCACCAGCACCGCCACCACGTTAGGGGCATGCTTGGCCACTTGTTCCACCGCCGCCAAATCGTCGTAAGGGACCCGCAAGAAACCCGTCACCAAGGGCTCAAAACCCGCCTGAGCCTTGCGGCTACCAGTGGCCGACAGGGTGGCTAGGGTACGGCCGTGAAAGCTTTTTTCCATGACCACGATGGCGGGATTGTCCACTCCCTTGCCGTGCCCCCACAGGCGAGCCAGCTTGATGGCGGCCTCGTTGGCTTCCGCCCCGGAGTTGCAAAAGAACGCGCCGTCCATCCCCGACAAGGCGCACAGCCGATCTGCCAGTTGTTCCTGGAGGGTGACCTGGTAGACGTTAGAAGTGTGGATCAGAGTCCGAACCTGCTCGCACAGCGCCGTCACCATCCGCGGATGGCCGTGGCCCAGGCCGTTCACGGCCACCCCGGCCAAGGCGTCCAAATAGCGCTTGCCCACGGCATCCCAGAGCCATACGCCCTCGCCCCGGACAAAAGCCACCGGGAGCCTGCTGTAGGTATTCATCACATGGGACATGGTTTCGCCGCCGATAGAAATGGAAAGCGAACACGGCGGCCCGCCGCCGCCGTGTTCCGTCAACCCGTTATCAAGGCGCTATCTTTACCGAATCCTCGTCCCGATGCAAGAACCGCCCCGGTCTCGAAAATCGGCTTGCCACCCCCTCCCCCAAGCCGCCATAACTAGAACCATCGGCAGAAAAACCAGTTCCCAAAACCCATTTGCTGCAATGCAAGATTGTTCGGACAACTTGTTTGCTCTAGTATTAATACCCAGGGAGAAACTTATGGTCGCCTTTTTCCGCCGCTGCTTTGTGTTGTGGGTTGCCGCCTGGGGATTGGCTCCCCTGGTTGCGTGGAGCGACACCTACCCCAGCAAGCCGATTCGGCTGGTGATTCCCTTCGCTCCTGGCGGCGCCACCGACGTGGTGGCGCGGATCGTGGCCCAAAAATTGACCGAAATCCTCAAGCAATCGGTGGTGGTGGATTCCCGGCCGGGCGCCAACGGCATCATCGGCACCGACATCGTCGCCAAGGCCGCTCCCGACGGCCACACCCTGCTGGCCACGGTGGCCAGCGCCCACACCTTGAATCCCAGCATTTACAAGCTGCCCTACGAGCCCATCAAGGATTTTGCTCCCGTTAGCCTGGTAGCCAATCTCAGCGGCATGATCGTGGTCCATCCCTCGGTGCCGGCGAAAACCATCCAGGAGTTCATTGCCCTGGCCAAATCCAAGCCCGGCCAGATCAACTTCTCCTCCGGCACCAGCCTGATCCAACTGATCGGCGAAACCTTCAAATCCGCTACCGGCACCGATATCGTTCCCATCCCCTATAAAGGCACCGGGCCTCAGTTGGCTGCCGTCCTGGCGGGAGAAGTCGCCATGACTATCGACCCTTTCACCGCGGTATCCCATGTGAAAGCCGGCAAACTGCGGGCCTTGGCGGTCCTCTCGCCTAAGCGCTCCCAAGTCTTGCCCGATGTTCCCACGCTGCTGGAAGCCGGAGTCCGGGGCGTCGAACTGAACTCTTGGGTAGGCATCTTGGCTCCGGCCGGGACTCCCAAGGAAATCGTCAACCGCCTGCAAGCCGAAATCGCCAAAATCGTCGCCATGCCCGACGTCAAGGAGCGCCTGGCCGGCCTCAACTACGAGTCGGTGGGTAGCACACCCGAACAATTCACCGCCATCATCGCCACGGAAATCGCCAAATGGGCCAAGGTTGTGAAAGAAACCAATTTCAAGGTCGAGTAGCAACGGTTCGATGGAAATCACGCAGGAGGCAAAGTGGGCCAGTTGCATACAGATAGTCGGCAATTTTCGGACACCGAGAAATTTGGCAAGAACAGAGAGCGCACCACAAAAATCGCCTCTGTCGACGAAGTGGTGGGCCTGATTAAGCCGGGATGCAAGCTCGGCCTGGGTGGCGCCCTACACGAATCGCGGCCGGTGGCCTTAGTTCGGGAAGTTGTCAAACGCCGCATCGGGGATCTTTCCGTCTATTCTGGACCGGTTGCCGGCTATGATGTTGATCTGTTGATCGGCGCCGGCTTGGTGAAAGAAACCTTCATTCCGGCCATTACGTTTGAATCCCACGGCTTAGCCCCCAATTTCCGTGAAGCGGTAGAGGGAGGGTTAGTCAAGGCTCATATTTTGGATGTTCTCACTGTGGTGGGCGGCTTGATGGCGGCCGCACTGGGTTTACCATTTTTCCCGATAGCCGCGTTAAAAGGAACGGATGAGGTGAAGTACAACCCCCTCATCAAGAAATTCACTCCGCCTTTTGGGGATGAAGACATTTACGCTGTTCAGCCAATCGCTCCTGATGTTGTTCTTTTACATGCGGCCGAGAGCGATCCTTTCGGCAATATCAGGAACTATGGCGCATTCCGCTCTGTTGACCAACTCCTTGCCAAGGCAGGCAAGACGGTCATTGTGAGCGTCGATAAGATCGTCAGCCCAGAGACGATCATGCAGGATCCCTACCGGACAACCATCCCCTGTGTATACATACACAAGGTGGTGGAGATTCCATATGGCGCCCATCCGACTGCCTCGCCGTCCATCTATTCGATGGACGATGATCACATCGCCGAATACTGGCAGGCTGCGGAACTGAAAAGAACCGGGCGGAATCCGGAGGCGTTTGGGGGCTATCTGCGCCGCTATGTCGATGAACCGGAATCGATCTATCGCTATTTGGAGCTGGTGGGCGGCATGAGAAAGCTCGTTGAGCTCGAGAAAGAGGAGCGGCAATTGTGATGAGTCTAGCCTGCAAACCTGTCGAGTTGATGGCCATTATCTTGGCCCGGGATATCCGCGACGGTGAAAAAGGCGCCGCGGGAATTGCCGCCGCGGTACCGAATGCCGCAATGTTTCTTGCACGACGCCTGCATGCCCCCAACTTCAGCATTTGCGGTGAATTGGTTGTCAACCCGAAGCCCAAATGCCTCTACGCATCCGTCTCGGATCACCGCTACCACTATGGAGCAGAAGCCGAGGAGGGGTTTCTGGAGCTTTTCGGCAGCTCCCATAAAGGCCTGGACTTCTGGTTCCACAGCGGCATTCAGATCGATAAGTATGGGAACGTCAATCTCCACCTGCTGGGGAGCGTAGAGCGCCCCACTTTCAGGGGACCCGCCCTCGCGAATGTATCTTTTGCAGTGACTTCGAAGCGTTTCTATCTGTATCCGATGGTCCATAACCGTCGGGTGTTTGTCGACAAGGTTGACTTCATCAGTGTGCCGGGCAACCTCCAAGGCCCGGAGAGCAAGGCAATGGCGGGCCTCAGGAACGAGGGCCCCAGGCTATGCGTTTCGCCCTTGGCGGTGATGGATTTCGATCCCGTCACATTGCGCATGCGCCTGCGCTCGGTCCACGAAGGACACACGGTCGATGAAGTGCTGGCAAATACGGGCTTCGATCTCATCGTGCCTGACCGCGTGCCGATTACCGAGCCTCCCACCGAGGAGGAGTTGCGTGTGCTCCGCGAGGAAGTTGACCCCAATGGCTTGCTGCGTAGCTACTAGGCGCCTTCCGACGCCGTCAAGCCCGCTAACCCCGGCCCCAGATTGGAGTTCGGCGTGACGCGCGGGGATCCTTGGGGACCTCGCTAAGGAGAGTCTGTAGTATGGAACAACCGCTGGCGGGAATACGAGTGCTGGATCTCACGGTAGCCTATTTGGGGCCCTATGCCACACAACTGTTGGCGTATATGGGCGCGGAGGTCATTCACGTCGAATCACCCCGCGGCGAGCTGAGCCGTGGAATTGACGCCCGCGGCGGCACCAGCCATTTGTTTGCTCTCTTGAACAATGGCAAGAAGTCCATCACCCTGGACCTGCGCGCGCGGGAAGGACAGGAGATCTTCAGGCAGCTGCTGGAACGAACCGATATGTTCGTGCAAAATTATGCGTACGGTATTGTCGAAGGCTTCGGTTTCTCATGGGAAACGCTGCGGGAGATCAATCCCAGGCTGATCTATGCAACCGCGACGGGCTATGGCAGCTACGGTCCCTACCGGGACTGGAGTTCAGTCGATATCGCGGTTCAGGCCAAGTCGGGGCTCATGAGCGTTAACGGCTACCCGGATCGTCCGCCATGCCGCTTCGGCGCGGCGGTTACCGATCCATTCGCCGGCCTTCATCTCCTCACCGGAGCCTTGGCGGCGCTGTATCAACGGGAAAGAACGGGTCGCGGGAGAAGAATCGAGGTATCGCTGCACGACACCGCGGCAGGCTCCTTGGCCATCAACCTAGCGGCATACTACGCAAGCAGCCGTGTCCCGGAGCGCCAGGGCAGTGGCCAGTCCTCGGGGCTCGCGCCGATGGGGGTGTTCGAAACTTCGGACGGCTATTGTGCGCTGACGGCCATTCAGGACAACTGGTGGAATAGCTTGTTGGAAATATTGGGCCGCGCCGAACTGAAGTCGGATCCACGCCTTGCTACGCCAAGCGCCCGCCGAGAAAACAAGGAATGGGTGGACGAAATCGTCAATTCCTGGACGCGCACGAGGACCAAGCATGAGGTAGAGCAGGAGTTGAATAAACACGGCATTCCCGCTGGAGCGGTCTTGGATTTGCGAGACATCCTGAGCGACCCCCAGTATGCGGAACGCGAAACTTTCGTGGAGACGGAGCACCCCATACTCGGCCGCCTGAAGGTATTCGGCAACTTCATCAAGTTTTCGGATTCACCGTCACCGAGGCTGAGCCCGGCGCCAGCACTCGGTGAAGACAATGATTCCGTATACATCGACCTGCTCGGCTACACGTCCGAGGCGGTGGCCAAGCTCAAGGCGAATGGCACCATCTAATATTGGAGAATCAGGGGTAATTCCGCCCCCGTGTTTGAGCAATTGGAGGTAGAGTAATGAAGCTGCTATGCAAAGGTTGGGCGTTGTTGATGCTTCTGAGCGGCGCCAGCGCCGTCTTCTCTCAGGAGAAACTGACATTGCGGGTTTCCGACCAATTTCCTCCCACCCATTTCGTCTACGACAGCGTCAAGTTTTGGATAGCCGAGGTCGAGAAGGCGGCCGGGGGAGCGGTGAAGCTCGAATACTATCCGTCGGAACAATTGGGCAAGGCCAAGGATCAGTTGGCGTTGATTCAATCCGGGGTGGTGGATGTCAGCCTGGTGGTGCCGGGCTATGTCTCCGACAAAATGCCTTTGTCCGCCGTAGCAGAGCTTCCGGGGATGGGCGATCCCAAAACATCCTGCGCGGGCGCCAGCGCCTACATGAAGCTAGCCCAAGAAGGGATTTTCGCCAAACAGGAGTACGGCCCGGCCGGCGTGCGGGCCATTTGGGGTTTCGCCTTTCCCCCTTACCAACTCATGATGGCCCAGCGGCGCATTGCTCCCTTGAAGGAGATC
>JAHFQX010000085.1 GCA_023259135.1 Betaproteobacteria bacterium
CCGTCCCCGCGAGAAGTGACGTGATAGAGCGCGCCTGCGAGTTCCAGTCTTAGCGGTCTGGCCATGATGGGCTGGATAATAGCCGGGCGGATGTGATAATGAAAGACCTGACCCCATTACTCCCCTCATTACTCCCTCCGCAGATTTTTTTGCGTAAAAAACGGTTGATCTTCGGTGCATCACAATGTGCGATAATTGAACATTGCAAGTCAACCGCCAGGCGCCGCGGGGCGAGGGTGCTTAAAAACCGGCCTTACAATTTCGGGCATCAGTTTCAGTTGTGGAATCCCACGATGCCCAAGAGAACGAACGAGGCGCTCGCCGATTTCGGCACGCGCCTGGCGGAGCTGCGCAAGGCGGCCGGCTACACGCAGGCGGAGCTGGCCAACGAGCTGGGCGTGACCCGGCGCATGATCGCCTACTACGAGGGCGAGACGGAGCATCCGCCGGCCAACTTGTTGCCGACCCTGGCCAGGGCGCTGGGCGTGACGATCGAGGCACTGCTCGGCACCGCGCCGGCGCGGAAGACCGCCGCCAAGGCCGGCAAGTCGGTCAACAGCCGCCTGCAGCGCCGGCTGCAGCAGATCGAGAAGCTCGACGCGCAGGAGAAGCGCCAGGTGCTGCAGATCATCGACGCGCTGATCGAGCGCGGGCAGTTGAAGCAACGCATGGAACGCAAGCAGCCGGCGTAGCGGCTAAGAGGAGAATCGGTTATGGAACGCATCGTGAATCTGCACATCGAGAAGCTGCCTGAGGGCGTCTATCTGGCCACGTCGGACGACGTGCAGGGGTTGATCGCCCAGGGGCGCACGATTCAGGAGACCATCGAGATCGCGCAGGATGTGGCGAAGAAGCTCTTGGAGGCGCAGGCGGAGCGCGACGGCGAATTTCCCCTGCCGCAGGCGGCGGAGTCCTTCGACTATCCGATGATCGTCAACGGCTGATGGGGCGGTTGGCCGGCCTCCGCTATCGGGAGATCGTCAAGCGCTTAAAGCAGCTCGGCTTCGAATTCGACCGGCAGGCGGCCGGCAGTCACGAGCTGTGGCTCAACCCGGAGACCCGCCGCTACACCACCATCCCGAATCATCCCGGCGATATGCCGGAAGGAACGCTGCGTGCCATTCTCAAACAGGCTGGCATCGAGCCGGATGCATTCCTGAAGAAGTAGCCAGGCAACAGAGGCACGAAGGGCCGCGATCAGCGGCCCGTCTCACTTCAGCAGCTACCCGCCGCAAGGCGGGTGGGTAGGCCTTTACAAGGTTATGCAAATTCAATTCGACCCCGGCCCCTTATCGCACCACCAGCGCTACTGTGCGCATTATCTCGGCGCGCCGCGCAACTAAACATCCATGCCGCTCCAAAATCGGCCCACTGGCCAAAAACCGCACCAGGAAAATGCGCCCGCTCCCATTCCGAACTTCGCCCTGTTCTCGCCGGGCCATGGTATTTTCCAATTCTCCGCATGATCGATCGCTGATCGCCAAGATTCAGGCGCTCTCGCCCGAGCAAATCGCCGAGGTTGAGGATTTTGCGGAGTTCCTGTCGGCCAAGATGGGCCGCCGCGCCGCGCTCGACCGGCTGCCGACAATCGCGTCGGCGCTGGAAATCAAGGCCAAAGCGCTTTCAGACAATCAGGCCGCAGAACAATTAAACTTGGCCAAGCAACGGCTATTTCAATCTATCTTCAACGAATCCCAATCCGCCGCGTGACTCACTTCTCAACCTTCTCGTTCAGACTCAACCCTGTATTGGAAACGGCTGCGCCCCCTGTTCCCCAGCACGGCTTCAGTCTGACGCCGCGGCGTTCAACCGGGCTTTATCCCGACCGCCTCGCAGCCGCCCTGCCCGCAACGCAGAAAACCGCCGCTGCGATACCAGTCGGGCAGCACCCAGCGCTCGCAGGAGCGCCCATCCACGTTATGCGCATGCCGGGCGGGGCGGTGGGTATGGCCATGGATGATACGGGTGCAGCCGTGCTGCCGCAGCGCCGCCTCCACCGCCGCAGGGTAGACGTCCATGATCTGCTGGGGCTTGCGGCTTTTTTCCGTTTCGCTACGGCGGCGCAACGCCTCGATTTCGGCTTTGCGCTCCGCCAAGGGCCGGGCCAGGAAAGTTTGCCGCCAAGCCGGTTGCCGGACCGTCACTCGAAACGCTTGGTAATCGGCATCTTCGGTGCAAAGCGTGTCGCCGTGGGTGAGCAAGGTAGCAACACCCTGCATTCGGATCACGGTGGGATCGGGCAATAGGACGCATCCCGCCGCCCGCGCGAAATTCGGGCCGAGCAGAAAATCCCGGTTGCCGTGGAGCAGGTAGACAGCGGCACCTTGGTCGCTGACGGCTCGCAATGCCCCGGCAATGCGAGCATTGAAGGGGTCGCCCAGATCGTCGTCGCCGGCCCAGTATTCGAATAAATCCCCCAGGATGTAGAGGCTTTGAACCTCGCCGGAAAGATTTTCCAGGAATTCCAGGAAGCCTTGCGCCATTTCCATCCGCGATGGGCACAGATGGACATCGGAAACGAACACGGCGGAAAGCTCGCCGGGAGATCCGCTCATGGGGCGGCCTCTTTCCGCCTTTGGCTTCTAGAGGATTTCGGCCTTGAGGATCACCATATCCTCGACGGGAACATCCTGGTGGCCCCGGGCGGAACCGGTGCGCGCTTCGCCGATCTTGCGCAGCGTTTCCTCGCCTTCCCGCAATTGGCCGAATACGCAGTAGCCCCAGCCCTGGGGCGTGGGAGCGGAGTGATCCAGAAAGTCGTTGTCCGCCAGGTTGATGAAAAACTGGGAGCTG
>JAHFQX010000063.1 GCA_023259135.1 Betaproteobacteria bacterium
CTCCACCACAAATGCCGCTTCTTCTGTTTCGCTACGGGCTTCATAAACCCGCAAGGGCTCTCCCGATCCTTCCGCAGTCCACAGATCTTTGCCCAAGCGACTGCTGTTGTGGCGAATCAAAGCATTAGCAGCATCCAGAATATTGCCCTGGGAACGATAATTCTGCTCTAGCTTAATAAGGGTCCGGGCGCCGAAATCCGCGGCAAAATCCCGCATATTGGCTGCATTCGCCCCCCGAAAAGCATAAATCGACTGATCGTCGTCGCCGACGGCAAAGACCGCCTCGCCCCCGGAAATCAACTTCAGCCAATCGTATTGGAGCCTGTTGGTATCCTGGAACTCATCTACCAGCACATACGAAAAACGTTCCCGATAATGCAGGAGCAGTTCCCGGTGCCGCCGCAGCAATTCATGGCTACGCAGTAACAACTCGGCGAAATCCACCAGCCCATCCTTGTCGCATTGCTGCTGGTAGGCCGCGTAGTACTCCGCCAGATGGCGGGTAAAATCGTCTCCGGTCTCGACTTGATCGGAACGCAGTCCGGATTCCTTCTGGGCATTAATGAACTGCTGAAGTTGGCGGGGCGGGTATTTCTCGTCATCCACCCCCAGGGCCTTGAACATTCGCTTGATCAAGCTCAATTGATCCTGCTGATCGATGATCTGGAAAGCCTGGGGCAATCCGGCATCGTGAAAATGGGTCCTGAGCAACCGATGGCACAAGCCATGAAAGGTGCCCACCCACATACTGCGGGGGTTGATGGGAAGCAACGCCGTGATGCGCTCCAACATCTCCCGGGCTGCTTTATTGGTAAAGGTAACGGCGAGGATCTGGGATGGGCTCGCCTGTCCGGTATGGATTAGCCAAGCGATACGCGCCGTCAGCACCCGCGTCTTGCCGCTGCCGGCACCCGCCAGCACCAAAGCCGACTCCCGAGGCAGCATCACTGCTTCCCGCTGCCGGGGATTGAGTCCGGCAAGAATACGCTCAGACATAACCCGACACTACCCCACAACACCGCATGCGCAAGGCAAGTCCCTACTCTACGGGCTGAGCCAGCCAATCCAACGCCAACTCATCGACGTCGAAGACGCGAATTTCGATGCCGGTGAATAACCGCGACAACCATGCGCTCCACACCATCCATTCGTCTCCGGTCACCACCGCGATACGGGCAAAATCCTGGGCATGGGCCCGGGTAAAGCGCAATTCCTCCCAAACCACATCCACGGTATAACTCAGCATGCCGCGCAGATCCAACAGCAAATCCGCCTTCCCCTGAAAGCGCACGGCGTAAAGAACCTCCTCTTCGAAGGCCTTGAAATCGGCCAGGGAAAACTCGCCCATGACCGTGACCGATACCAAATTGCCGTCGTGCTGAATGGAAATCATCGGGCAAGAAACTCCAAGATCGTTAAAAAATCCGCCGCGCCCCGCTGTTTCGGCTGGGGCGCCATTCGACGGGTTACGTTCGGTCCCCGTTCAGATTCTAAGAAGCCAGATGATGCAGCAATTCCCGACGCAGGAATTCGTGAAAATGCAGCATGCCGTCTTCCATGGGGGACTGATACGGGCCTTGTTGCTCCTCACCTTGCAGATATAGGGAGCGGCGGCCCTCGGTAATGCGGGTACAGATTTCCTCATCCTCCACGGCGGTCTCGAAGTAAGCAGCCTGTTCGGCCTCCACGTATTCCCGCTCGAATAAAGCAATTTCCTCCGGGTAATAGAATTCTACGACATTGGTGCAGGCCTCCGGCCCCCTGGGGATTACCGTGCTGATCACCAGGGACCCGGGATACCATTCCACCATGATGTTAGGATAGTAAGTCAACCACACCGCACCATGTTTGGGTAAGGTTCCATTGCCGTAACGTAGCACCTGGTCATGCCAGCGGGCATAAACCGGTGTACCGGGCCTGCGCAGATGATCTCGGATGCCCACGGTTTGAATGCTGTAGCGTTCGCCAAAATGCCATTGCAATTTGTCACACTCCACGAAGCTCCCCAGACCGGGGTGGAACGGGACCACATGGTAATCCTCCAAATACACCTCGATGAAGGTCTTCCAGTTGAACGAATACTGATCCACCTGGATCCGATCGAGAACGTGGCCCGTAAAATCCAGTTCACGCACCCCGGCAATATCCGCCAAATCGGCCGCCACGTCCCGTTCCCCAGAAAACAGCAAGCCATTCCAGCGAGCCAGCGGATACTTCCCGAGGTCCAGGCACGGAGCGTCGGGAAAATGCGGAGCCCCCATCAATTGGCCATCCAGCCGATAGGTCCAGCGATGCACCGGACAGACAATATTCCGGACATTCCCGCGCCCTTTGAGCATCAAAGCCTGACGATGACGGCACACGTTGCTCAGCCATTCCACCCCACCCTCGTGCCGCACCAACACTCGGCCGCCTCCCCGCCAGTCTAGAACGCAGTAATCCCCGACCTTCGGGGTCATGAGCTCGTGTCCCACGTAATTTGGCCCCCCTCGAAACAACACTCGGTCCTCGACCGCCGCTATGCGGTCGTCGAAGTACCAAGACAAAGGGGGGGAAGCAAAAGCAGGAGAGAAATGGAAACTATTAGTCAAATTAGACATATAGAAGATTTCCTCGGATGCGCCCTGATACCGTAAATTCTAAAGATTCTCGGCCCCCTGAAGCGGGGCAGCGCCATCGTCCGAATTCGCGGACCATGTCCCAGCAGCGAAATTCCCCGGCCAAAATAAAACGGCTATTTTTTCCCAAATCCCCAGCCGACGCAATGAAATTCACGTCTTCGTTGACCGCCATTGCTTCCTTGAGCTATTTTTAGCCCCTTGGCGGACCGAGCGTTTCGACCAACCCGACTTTTAACCCCGTCCCCCTATCCCCACACCTCATGGTCCCTCGCAAAGATTCGGCAAGCTTCGAAGCCTCTTTAGCGGAGCTGGAAAAACTGGTGGCCGACATGGAATCCGGCCGGCTGCCCCTGGAAGAATCTCTGAGCGCCTATAAGCGCGGCATGGAGTTGCTTCGCCGCTGCCAGGCGACGCTACAAAACGCCGAGCAGCAAGTCAAAATCCTGGAAGGCCAAGTTCTGCGGAATTTATCCGGTGACCCCGAATCCCAGTGATTTTCAGGAATGGTTGGAGTCTCGCCAGGCCCAGTTGGAGGCCAGCCTGGAAGAGGCCCTCCCCGCCGCCCACATCGCCCCGCAACGACTCCACGAAGCCATGCGCTACGCCGTCCTTGGCGGAGGCAAGCGGGTGCGGCCGTTACTTGCCTGCGCCGCCGCCGAAACCGTCGGCGCGGAACCGGGCCACGCCCTGCGGGCCGCGGCCGCCGTGGAGCTGATCCACGCCTACTCCTTGGTCCATGACGATTTGCCCTGTATGGACAACGACGTCCTGCGCCGCGGCAAACCCACCTGCCACATCGCTTTCGACGAAGCCACCGCCTTGCTGGTGGGAGACAGCCTGCAAACCCTGGCGTTCCAACTGCTGGCGGAACCGGACGACAACCTGAGTCCGGCAACGCAGTTGGAAATGCTCAAGCTACTGGCCACGGCATCCGGATCCCGCGGCATGGCGGGAGGGCAAGCCATCGACCTCGCCAGCACCGGAAAAACGCTCTCGGTCACGGAGCTGGAGTTCATGCATATTCACAAAACCGGGGCCCTCATCCGGGCCGCCGTGCTGTTGGGCGCACGCTGCGGCACTCCCCTCCGGGACGAGGAATACCTCAAGCTGGACCGCTTCGCCAAATGTATCGGATTGGCCTTCCAGGTGGTGGATGATCTGCTGGACACGGTTGCCACCACCGATGTCCTGGGCAAAACCGCCGGCAAGGATGCCCGAGACAACAAGCCCACTTACGTATCCGTGCTAGGACTCTCCGCCACCCGCGCTCTTTCCGATGAGCTTCGGCAGCGTGCCCTGGCTTGCCTGGCCCCTTTCGGCGAGCGGGCGCGGCGGCTGCGGGAACTCACCGAATTCATCGTCTCCCGGCCCTGCTGACTCCCCCTCGACATCCTATTTGCAAAACACAACCCCATGTATCCTTTGCTGGACTCCATCGACGCCCCGGCCCAACTGCGGCAGTTGCAACGTACCGACCTTCCGCAACTCGCCCGGGAGCTGCGGGATTTCTTGATTGCCTCGGTCAGCCAAACCGGCGGCCACTTATCCTCCAATCTGGGAACCGTGGAACTCAGCATCGCCTTGCATTACGTATTCAACACCCCCTTCGACCGGATCGTATGGGACGTGGGCCACCAAACCTATGCCCACAAAATTCTCACCGGCCGGCGCCAGGCCATGGCGGGGCTGCGCAAGAAAAACGGCGTTTCCGGGTTCCCGCGGCGGGCGGAAAGCGAGTACGACGCTTTCGGCACCGCCCATTCCAGCACCTCCATCAGCGCCGCCTTGGGCATGGCGGTGGCGGCCAAGCTGGCCCAGTCCGAGCGCAAGGCCATCGCCGTCATCGGCGACGGCGCCATGACCGCCGGCATGGCCTTCGAAGCCCTCAACAACGCCGGCCCCATGAACGCCGACCTGCTGGTGATCCTCAACGACAACGATATGTCCATTTCCCGCCCGGTGGGCGCCCTCAGCAATCACCTGGCGAAACTGCTTTCGGGGCGCTTCTACACGACAGCCCGCAAGGCCGGAGAAAAGGTGCTGGGCATGGTTCCTCCGGTGCTGGAACTCGCCAGGCGGGCCGAAGAGCACGTGAAAGGCATGGTCACCCCGGGAACGCTATTCGAAGAATTCGGCTTCAATTACATCGGCCCCATCGACGGCCACGACTTGGATGTCCTGGTCTCCACTCTCTCCAATATCAAAAAGCTGGCCGGCCCCCAATTTCTCCATATCGTCACCAAGAAGGGCAAGGGACTGCCGGCCGCCGAAGCGGACCCCATCCTTTATCACGGGGTGGCTCCCTTCGATCCGGCAGTCGGCATTATCGCCCAGCCCGGCGGCCGGCCCAGCTATACCCAAGTGTTCGGCGAATGGCTGTGCGACATGGCGGAGCTCGATTCCCGGCTCGTCGGCATCACCCCCGCCATGCGCGAAGGCTCGGGGCTGGTGGAATTCTCCAAGCGTTTTCCGGACCGTTACTTCGACGTCGGCATTGCCGAACAGCACGCCGTCACCTTCGCCGGGGGGCTGGCCTGCGAAGGCTTTAAACCGGTGGTGGCCATCTACTCGACTTTCCTGCAGCGGGCCTACGACCAATTGATCCACGATATCGCCTTGCAAAACCTGCCGGTGCTGTTCGCCATCGACCGCGGCGGGCTGGTGGGCGCGGACGGCCCCACCCACGCCGGCAGCTTCGACTTGAGTTATCTGCGCTGCCTGCCCAACATGACGGTGATGACCCCCGCGGACGAGAACGAATGCCGGCAAATGCTCTATACCGCCTTCCGACTCGACGCCCCCACTGCGGTGCGCTACCCCCGCGGCACCGGCCCCGGCATCCCCATCAGCCAGGAAATGGCCGCTCTGCCCATAGGCAAGGGAGAGCTGCGCCGCCCAGGCCGGGAAGTGGCGCTGCTGGCTTTCGGCTCCATGCTGCATCCCTGCCTGGAAGCGGCCGAAACGCTGGGCGCCAGCGTCGCCAACATGCGCTTCGTCAAACCGCTCGACGAAGCGCTCATTACCGAACTCGCGGGGACGCATCGGCTGCTGGTCACCGTAGAGGAAAACACGCTGCTGGGCGGCGCCGGCAGCGCCGTGGTGGAATGCCTGGCCCGGCACGGTCTCTCCGTCCCCGTATTGCAACTGGGGCTGCCGGATGAATTCCTAGGCCAAGGCACCCCGGCTGAGCTGCTCGCCGGCTGCGGCCTCGATAAGCCAGGCATCATCGCCGCCGTGACCCGGCGATTAGCCGAGTAGTTTACTCAACTATTGCCCGCCGCTATAATAACGGGTAATAGCCACCTTCCGCGGGAACACCCCATGAACTCACCAGGCTTTGCAGCCATACCCGACGTGCAAAATGCCCCGGATGTCCGCCAGCTCGCCATCAACCGGGTCGGCATCAAGGGCATTCGCCATCCCGTGCGGATCACCGACAAAAGCGGCGGCATTCAGCACACCGTGGCGCTATTCAATATGTACGTCCACTTGCCCCATAACTTCAAGGGCACCCATATGTCCCGGTTTGTGGAAATTCTCAATACCCGGGAACGCGAAATCTCGGTGGAATCCTTCGAATCCGTGCTGCGCGAGATGGTGGAAAAACTGGAAGCGGAATCCGGCCATATCGAGATGACCTTCCCGTTCTTCGTCAACAAGGCCGCCCCGGTTTCCGGGGTGCAGAGCCTGATGGATTACGAAGTCACCTTCACCGGAGAAATCGCCGCGGGGAAATACCGGTTCGCCATGAAGGCGGTGGTGCCGGTTACCAGCCTCTGTCCCTGCTCTAAGGAAATTTCAGCCTACGGCGCCCACAACCAGCGCTCCCACATCACCATCACCGCTCACACCAACGACTTCGTCTGGATTGAAGACATCATCCGGGTGGCGGAAGACCAGGCCTCGTCGGAACTCTATGGCCTGCTGAAGCGGCCGGACGAAAAGCACGTCACCGAGCGGGCTTACGACAACCCGAAATTTGTCGAAGACATGGTCCGCGACGTGGCCGCGGCCCTCAACGAAGATCCCCGGATCGACGATTACGTGGTGGAGTCGGAGAACTTCGAGTCCATCCACAACCACTCGGCTTATGCCATGATTCGGGGCGGCGAAAAACCTCGCTAAGACGGTGCCCGGCAATGAGCGTGCTCATTGCCGCACGGTCGAATCCCCGCTACTTTCCGCCCTTCTTTTCCCACTGGAACAAGGGCGGCTCCTTGCGCTTGAAGCGGGCCACCGCTTCTTGGTGGTAGGAGGTTTCGATCACCACCGCCTGGGCATAGGACTCCATTTCCGCCAAAGCCCGCTGATCCAGGTGAAACGCTTGGTTGAGGACATTCTTGGCCATGCCAATGGCGTCCGTGGAGGCGTTGTGAAAGCGTCCGGCCAACTCCAGGGCGGAGTCCAGCAACTGCGGCGCCGGATGAATGGCGTACACCACCCCCAATTGGCGGGCTTCCTCGGGTTCCAGTACCCGGGTGGAGAAAATCAATTCCTTAGCCCGCTGCAAGCCCAAGATCCGGGGCAGCAGGAAAAAACCCCCTAAATCGGGAACCAGCCCGATGCGCTCGAACACCGCAGAAAACCGCGCTTCCGGGGAACACAGGATGAAATCGCAGGCCAGCGCCAGATTGAACCCGGCGCCGAAGGCCGGTCCGTGCACCGCCGCCACCACCGGTTTTTCCAGGTTCACCAGTTCCTGGAACCAAGTATGCAAACGCCGAATCCGGTTGCGGCTGGCCGTTGCCGGGCGCTTCTCCGAAGACAGGGATTTCAAGTCCCCCCCCGCGCAAAAAGCGTCTCCGGCTCCGGTCAGGACCACCGCCTTGACCGCCGGATCGTCCCGTACCGTGACGACGTGCTTGGCGAGGGTCTCGCGCATGTCGATGTCCAGGGCGTTCTTCTGCTCCGGACGGTTGAAGGTAATCAGCGCCGTGGCGCCGCGCATTTCCAGGGTGGCCGCTTCTCTCATAGTTTGATCTCCAGGCTGCGTGCAATGATGTTGCGTTGAATTTCGCTGGTGCCCTCGCCGATCACGTAAACGAGCGCATCCCGATGGAAGCGCCCGACGGGATATTCCCGCATGATGCCGGCGCCGCCGAAAATGCGAATGGCCGCCTCGGTGACCCGCACCGCGGTCTCGCTCGACACCAGCTTCACTTTGGCGGCGGTCGCCGCGTCCAGGTTATCCTGATCCACCCGCCAAGCGCCGTAGTACACCAGCCATTTGGCGGCCTCGATGTCCGCCGCCATATCCGCCAACTTGTGGGCGATGGCCTGGTACTGGGCAATGGGCCGGCCGGCCACGTGGCGTTCCTTGGCGTAACGGAGCGCCGCCTCAAAGGCCCCCCGGGCAATGCCCAAGGTGCTGGCGGCCACCCCCACCCGATTCTCGCTCAGAGACTCCAAAATCACCGGATAAGTCCCCTCCCGGCCCCCCAACAAGCAATCGTCCGGAACGAAAACATCCTCGATATAGATCAGCCCCGTCTCGGAACTGCGGATGCCCTCCTTTTTCAGCTTGCTCACCGTAAAGCCCTTGGACGGCAATTCGACGATGAACAGGCTGATCGCATCCGGAGTCAATTCCGGCCGGGTGCGAGCCGCCGCCAGAACGAAGGCTGCGCTGGGCGAATTGGTGATGTACAACTTCGCGCCGTTGAGCCGATACCCACCCGGCACTTTCTCCGCCCGGGTCCGCAAGGCGCGGATATTGGAGCCCCCTTCCGGTTCCGAAAGGCCGAAGGCCGCGATTTTCTCGCCACGCACGGCGGGCTTGAAAAACCGCTCTTTCTGCTCCGGGGTGCCGGCTTTCCAGATCGGCCAAATGGCCAGATGGGTATGGGCCGACCAGCTCGAGCAATAAGCCTGGGAGACAAAACTCATCTCTTCCCGAATGATGCAATCGGCGATCTTGTCCATGCCGCCACCGCCGTCGGCCTCGGGATAACGCACCCCCAGCAAGCCCATCTCCCCCAAGCGGCGGAACATATGGGGCGGAAAGGTTTCGCTCTCCTCGGACTCCCACACCAAAGGAGCAATCTGCTGCTCGCAAAAACGACGCATCGTCTCCCGCAACTGCCCGTGCTCCACGGAAAAATTAAAATCCATGCCCCCCTCCGCTATTCCCACCCATGCAATGCCCTCCTTAGGAAATGATTGAGTTATCGTTCTTCGGCGACCGGCGGCCCCCTTACCTCGTGGCAAGGGAAGTATAAACGACGCCGGAGGGTGGCGCTCAGTAGCGCTTAATGAGCACCATTTGAGAGCCGTCCCGGCGTATTTCCACCCGGTTCAAGAAGCTCATGCCCAACAGCGCCACCGGCAAGGCATTGCCTTCGTGGATCAGCGCATCCACCTGATGCATCACGATCTCCCCCACCTTCACGCTGTCCAGCCGCACCCGATAAACCCTGGCAACACCGTTGGCGGTGGAAACCAACCCCGGCTCCCCCTTGAGATAATCCACCCCCAGCCGCTTGGCCTGGCCGCTGCTCAAGGAAATCAGGGTCGCCCCGGTATCCACCAAAAAGCGCAGCGGGACGCCGTTGATGCTCCCCTCGGCGACGAAATGGCCGCGAGGGTCGGCGGCCAAAGTCACGCTGGCGCCCGCCCCAGGCTGGGCCGGCGCGGCGGCCATGCCCTGACTCAGCCGCACCGTGCGCCGCACCCCATCCACCTCCAGCAGCGCCTCGTCGCTGCTGGCGCCGAGCAATTTCACCCCCAGCGCCGATTCCCCGACCCGCAGGGTGCGGGGCCGGCCGCCGTCCACCGCCAGCACGGCGCTGCCGGCGGTCAGGCCGATCACGCTTACCTCCTTGGCCATGGCCGAAGCAAGAAAGCCCGAGAAAAACGCTAAAATCAGCATTCCTCGGCCCATGCACCGCAACAGGAAAGGAATCGCCATGAAACCGGTCGCCATTTTTCGCCATGCCCCCACGGAAGGTCCCGGCTATTTTGCCACAGCCCTGGAACGGCGCGGCATTCCGTGGCGGATCATCAAGGTGGACGCCGGCGAGCCGATCCCCGAACAGCCGGCGGCCTACGGCGGCCTGGCGTTCATGGGCGGCCCCATGAGCGTCAATGACGACCTGCCTTGGCTGCCGCCCACCTTCCAATTGATCCGCAACGCCGTGGATCAGGACATTCCGGTACTCGGCCACTGCCTGGGCGGCCAACTGATGGCCAAGGCCCTGGGCGGCACCGTCAGCCGCAACCCCGTCAAGGAAATCGGCTGGGGCCGGGTGGAAGTGGCCGACCACCCGGAAGCCCGGCGCTGGTTCGGCCCGGAACTCAAATCCTTCGACGCCTTCCACTGGCACGGGGAAGCCTTCTCCCTGCCGCCGGGAGCGACCCGCATCCTCGGCAATGCCTTTTGCGCCAACCAAGCCTTCAGCCTCGGCATCCACCTGGGGATGCAATGCCATGTGGAAATGACTCCCGACATGGTGCGCGACTGGTGCCGCGAAGGCGCCCGCTCCATCGCCCGCCACCTCGGCCCCTCGGTGCAATCGGTGGAAGCCATCGAAGCCAACCTGAACGCCAAGGTCGCGGCCCTCAACGCCGTCGCCGACGGCCTTTACGAACGATGGGTGGCCGGCTTGAAAAGATAGCCGGCGTTTGGCATGGGCGGACCACGCCAGCTTACTCACAAGCGCCATCGAGGCGCCGCTTCAACCCGATGGGCTTCCCCTCTACAATGGCGCCATGCGCATCGCCGCCCTTGAAACCTCCACCGAACTTTGCTCCG